>SUXT01000084.1 GCA_015060835.1 Bacteroidales bacterium | reverse complement strand
CGAATTGCCGCGCCTCAAAATGAATAGAAAATAACAAAAAAGAACATTGAATATGCTTAACGAAAAACTCTATAGCACAGCGGTTTAGCATTTTGTTATATAGAAGGAGTGCCGAGCTTTGCGAGGCTTAGCAGGGGGAGGGCGTTGTCTATTCTTATCGTATGGCAATACCATTTCCTCCGCGAGATTGCACTCGCTGTGAAATTTCCAAGCAAGATTGATATTATAGGCTTCGCCGAAGTTCTATTTCATTCGTTGGAAATAAAAGTAAACTTTTATTCACTCGTTTATACGAACTTTGGCTTCGCCTAAGTTCTATTTCACTCGTTGGAAATAAAAGTGAACTTTTATTCACTCGTTTGTACGAACTTTAGCTCATTTGTACGTATCTTTGCCGTTCCGGCGAAGATAGGATGCGGTTCGGAATAAAAAATTCAAGCGAGCTTGATTTTTTCTTCTCTCACCTTTCACTATCTTTGCAGTAAACTGCGAAGATATACTGCACTCGCTGTGAAAAACATCGAAGTAAACTTCATGTTTTTCGCTCGTTTGTACGTATCTTTGCCGTTCCGGCGAAGATAGGATGCGGCTCGGAATAAAAAATTCAAGCGAGCTTGATTTTTTATTCTCTCACCTTTCACTATCTTTGCAGTAAACTGCGAAGATACCCTGCACTCGCTGTGAAAAACATCGAAGTAAACTTCATGTTTTTCGCTCGTTTGTGAGTATCTTTGCGGTAAACCGCGAAGATATACTGCACTCGCTGTGAAATATCCAAGCAAGCTTGATATTATTTCGCTCGTTTGTGAGTATCTTTGCCGTTCCGGCGAAGATAGGATGCGGCTCGGAATAAAAAACAAGTGAACTTGATTTTTTCTTCTCTCGCCTTTCACTATCTTTGTAAAAAAATTGAATGAAAGTAATAAAATCATGTCAGAAGAACAGAATATGAGTTTTTGGGACCATCTTGAGGCATTGCGCTGGTCCCTTATGCGTGTAGCAATAGTAATAATGATACTTATAGTGGGACTATTCTCCTATATGCCTACTATATTCGACAAATTTGTCCTTGCACCCACAACCTCAAAGTTCTTCCTTTACCAATGGCTCTCTGAATTGGGCGAAATGGGACCATTCTTCCCAAATTTCGGTAACGACAAGTTTGCGGTGGAGATTATAAACATCAACGTGGCATCGCAGTTCATGACGCACATCACAACCTCATTCTGGTTTGCGTTCATATTGGCATTCCCCTACATGATATACGAAGTGTGGAAGTTCATCAAACCGGCGCTTTATAAGAACGAGGAGAAGTACATAGGCTTTGCATTCCTCTTCGGCACAACAATGTTTTATATAGGATGTGCGCTTGGATATTCTTTGGTCTTCCCCTTCACATTCCGTTTCCTCACCGAGTATCAGCTCAGCGAAACAATCACCAACCAGATTTCACTATCATCGTACATGGGTAACTTCATGATGATGATACTGGTGATGGGACTTGTCTTCGAAATGCCATTGCTCGTGTGGATACTTTCGGGAATCGGAGTGGTGGACAAAGCCTTCCTGAGAAGATTCCGCCGCCATGCAGTGGTCGTGTTGCTTGTACTTGCGGCAATAATCACCCCCTCCGGCGACCCATTTACACTGATGACAGTGTTCCTACCCCTCTTCCTGCTCTATGAGTTTGGAATAATACTTGCAAAAAAATAATAGAATTTGTATTTTTACGTTATATTTGTAGCATAAAATAAAATATACACGATTATGGCAGACGTTATAAGCGTAGCGAAAAAGTGCTTTCAGGACGAAGCAGAAGCCATCCTGAACCTTATTCCCAAGTTGGACGACAATTTTACAAAGGCAATAGACCTTATAATAAACAGTACAGGTAAACTGATAGTTACAGGTGTGGGAAAATCGGGACATATAGGTGCCAAAATTGCTTCTACACTGGCAAGTACAGGTACTCCCTCGTTCTTTGTGAACCCCCTCGATGCTTTCCACGGCGACTTGGGAATGTTCACAGCCGGCGATGTGGTGTTGGCAATCTCAAATTCGGGACAGACAGACGAACTGTTGCGCTTCATCCCTCTGCTCACCGACCGCAATATTCCTATAATATCAATGTCGGGCAATCCCGCATCGCTGCTTGCGAAATACTCAACCTGCCATCTTAACGTGGCAGTAAGCAAGGAGGCCTGCCCTCTGAACCTTGCACCCACATCGTCCACCACAGCAACCCTCGCTATGGGCGATGCAATAGCCTGTGCACTCATGACAGTGCGCAAGTTCAAGGCATCGGACTTCGCACAGTTCCACCCCGGAGGCTCGCTCGGCCGTCGTCTCTTGTCGAAAGTAAAGGACTACATGCGCACCTCCGATCTGCCCATCGTAACCCGCGAATCAAAGATAAGCGATGTTCTCATGCAGATAAGCCTTGCCAAAATGGGTATTGCGGTAGTGGTTGAAGATGAGCAGATTCTCGGCGCCGTAACCGATGGCGACATACGCCGTGCAATGCAGCGCAATCAAGAACAATTCTTTGCCCTGACTGTTGAAGATATTATGAGCCGTACACCCAAGACCATACTTGAGACAGCAAAGCTCTCTCAGGCAGAGACCATCATGCGCAAGCACAACATACATTCGCTGGTGGTAGTCAACAGCGACGGCAAACTCGTCGGAGTAATCGACACATTCAGTTGTATATAATAACGTAACTACCTTGATATATGAAAGTTGTAGCATTCGTCCCCATTCGTCTCAATAGCAAGCGCGTAGTAGGAAAAAACCTTAAACTGCTCGGCGCCAAGCCCTTGATGTGGTACATACTCGAAACACTCACCCGTGTTCCGCAGATAAACGAGGTATATGTATATTGCAGCCAGGATGCAATCATCCCCTATCTGCCCGAAGGAGTGAAATTCCTCAAGCGCGACACCACGCTCGACAGAGACGAGACATTGGGCGAGGATATCTACGATGCATTCATCAAGGAGGTCGATGCCGATGTCTATCTGCTCGGCCACACCACCTCTCCCTTTATAAAGGCCGAGACAATAAGCTGTGCGATAGAAGAGGTAGTCTCCGGTCGCCACGACTCGGCATTCTCGGCACAGAAGGTGCAGACCTTTACATGGTACGAGGGTAAACCATTGAACTACAACCTTAAAGAAATTCCCCGTACACAGACCATAGAGCCGGTGTTTGTAGAGACAAGTGCTTTCTACATCTTCCAGCGCCACATCTGGACAGAGCGTCACCAGCGCGTGGGCGAGTGTCCTTATATGGCACTCGTCGGCCCCATCGAAGGCATAGACATTGACTATCCCGAGGACTTCGAATTTGCCGAAAAGATAATCTCTACACGCCCGTAAACAGCGATGGCAGGCGCAAACAGCAATATATGGGGTAGGGCATGGCACAAAATGTGGAATGCCATGAACTACATCTACGGAGCATTTATGTTCCGTAGCTACATGCGTCTGCGAGCCATGAAGAATATATACAACGGCGGGCGCTGTTTCGTCATAGGCAATGGCCCCAGCCTGCGCAACGAAGACCTGCGCATGCTGAAGAATGAAACAACCTTCGCCTGCAATTCGCTCATACGCCTCTTCGACGAAATACCATTTACCCCCACATACTACTTTGCTCAGGACAACCACATAATCCTCGACAACAAGGAGTACATAGAAAAGCTTGCAACCACGCGGTTCGTAAAATCGCACTACGCAAGCCGTTACCACATCCCCGGTGTAACATACTACAAAATGCTCTTCCCGAAGAACCCCATAGGCTTCTCCCGCGACATTGCCAACGTAGTCTACAGCGGCCAGACGGTAACATACTCCATGATACAGTTCGCCGCATACATGGGATTCAAGGAGATATACCTTATAGGTGTCGATTGCAACTACTCCACAGGCAACACCACCATCAGTGCCGACAGCTATTTCGACAAACGCCTCTTCAACTCCTCGCGCAGCTATGCCCCACCCGAAGTAGATACCAATCTTCTCGCCTTTGCCCGCGCCAAAGAGGTGTGCGACCGCCATGGGGTGAAAATATACAACGCTACACGCGGCGGCAAGCTCGAAATATTCCCCCGTGTCAATTTCGACGAACTATTCAGTTGAAAGAAGTACCTTTGTAAATGAATACCAAAATAACTCTCCCACCTGGCTAAGAGGGACATTGCGTAATAAGCAATGTTTGCTTTATGCGAAGCTCGGCTGCACTCGTTTACAATTTGCAAGCAAGCTTGCATTGTACTCGCTGGCACGTGCTTTGCGACGACGGGAGCTTTAGCTCCCCAAAACTATAGCAAGCGAGTGAATGGAAGTTTACTTACATTTCCAACGAGCGCAGCATAGTTTCGATATTATCAAAGGAGTGCCGAACGTAAAGTGAGGCTTAGAAAGGGGGAGGGAGTTCGACCGAACAGACAAGCAAAATAACGCCAATGAATCCAATGCGCACGTTAGCAACAATAATACTTCTGCTGTTCACACTTACCATCATCAGCGCCACCGACAAGGGTGAATATTGCAGCATAGCATTCTACAACCTCGAAAACCTCTTCGACACCATACACGACGATGGCAAGAACGACTACGAATATCTGCCAAAAGGAAAAAACCGCTGGGACAGCAAAAAATACAAAAGCAAGATAAGCAATCTCGCAACTGTACTCAGCGAAATAGACGGCGGCAACGCGGCCCTCATAGGAGTGTGCGAAGTAGAGAACGAAGGCACCCTGAAAGACCTGCTTGCCCACCCCCGCCTCGCCCGCAAAAAATTCAACTATATACACCGCGAAAGCAGCGATGCCCGCGGAGTAGACTGCGCACTTATATATGCTCCCAGGCAATTCACCCCGCAAAGAACAATCTTAGTGCCATACAGCGATACAATAACCAGTCATCGCACCCGCGGCTACCTCGTAGTCAGCGGCAAACTGCAAGGCGAAGAAGTGCACATCATCGTCAACCATTGGCCATCAAGATACTCAAAATCGCCATCCCGCGAATATGCTGCCATGCGCGTAAAACATCTGAAAGACTCCATTGCAGCCGCCGTCCCTCACAGCAAAATAATCATCATGGGTGATTTCAACGACAACCCCGACAACAAAAGCCTTAAAGAGTGTCTCAAAGCGCGTCGCACCGTCGCCGAAATACGCTCCGCCACCGACCTCTACAACCCGTGGTGGGATATACTGCGACGCGAAAAACGCGGAAGTATAAAATACCGCGACCGTTGGCAACTGTACGACCAGATTATCGTCAGCGGTAATCTCTGCGGCAAAGGCAAAGGACTGCGATACGAAAAATGTGAAATCTACTCCCGCCCCCACATGATGAACCACAAAGGCAACTATGCAGGCTACCCCAAGCGCACCATCTCTGGTGATAAGTGGATTAACGGATACAGCGACCATCTCCCCGTAGTAGTGTATATGCGCAAGAGTAAGTAATATTTATTATTAGACGCTGGTAAATTTTTATCCTCCTTATGTTTTGAACTCCACCTTCTTCAAGATAAAGAATATAAGTAGCTGAAAATAATCTGTTTGTATTCTCCCTCTTTGAAGAGGGAGTCCCCGCAGGGGGAGGGCGTTGTCTATTCCTATCGTACTGCAATAACATTTTCAACGCGAGAAAAACCCCTCCGTCTTCAATCGCTAATCGCGCTTGAATCCACCTCCCCTTAAAGGGCAGGAACTTTTTAGAATTATAAGTGTCCGGTAAATTTTTATTCTGCTTATGTTTTGAACTCCTCCGTCTTCAAAAACGAGTTTTTGAATCCACCTCCTCTTCAAGAGGAGGAATGTAAATTCCTGAAAATTACTAATGTCTGACACTCTTGTCCATCCGCATTTGTAATGCGGATGTTGTGAGTATCAGCATTTAAAATGCGCTTAAATTTAGAATTTCTATTGAAGTTGCATAAGTGAAGGATAAGCTGGAAGAAAACTCAGATTCAATCCATAATAAGTAGTATTATTTTGAGCGCATCGCAGATGCTTATACTCAATCCTTCGCGTTGCAAACGCGAAGGAACAGAGGAAACAACTCTCCCTCTTGGATAAGAGGGAGTACCCGTAGGGGGAGGGAGTTTGAATGAACGCACCAGCAACAAGTTTCAAACCCCTCCGTCTTAAGTGGCTACGCCCCTTAATCCACCTCCCCTTAAAGGGCAGGAGTTTATACCGCCCAAAATCATTTATTTATACACTCTCCCTCTCTATTATTATAGATAGCCGAGAGAAGAATATCAAGTTTACTTGAATATTATTCCGAGGCGCAGCCTATCTTATGAAAATAAAATTCAAACAGCTTCTTAATTATGTTGCATTGTATCGCTTTTGTTGGAAAATTCTAATGAGGAATTTTCGGGTTGTATAATATTAGTGAACTTATGTCAAATTTTTAAACAATTTAAGTTTCTTAGTTATAATTAACTGTTAAAATTAGGAAGAAAGTTATGAATGTTATATATAGTAATAAAAAATTATATATATCTTTGCATGCATATATGTGAAATTAGGTCAATTAAATAGATGTAAAACGAAGTAAACAGGCGGGCGACATACTAAAATGAAGTATACACGATTTCTGATAACGTTCTTATTGTGCAGCATGGCTGTTATGTCTGCACAAGCTCAGCTTTTTAGAAAAAGCGAGCAAAAGAGCGTAGAAGGTATCGAAATACACTTCCGCCTCGACAAGCACTACCTCGACCTCAAATACATGGGCAACGAAGAATCTCTGCGCGAATTTGCCCACAAGATTGACTCTATTGGTCTCGCCCGCATCGACTCTGTAGTCATCGTTTCGCAATCATCACCCGAAGGTGTCTACGAACACAACCTCTGGCTCTCCGACAACCGTGCAAAGACCATGCGCAAATACATCGAAAGCCACCATCCCGAATTAAAGGAAAAACTCTTTGTACACCCCGATGGCGAGTCGTGGTTGCAATTGCGCGAATACGTTAAGAACGATACCAAGCTAAAGGATGCAACTAAAGCAAAAGTACTCGAAGTAATCGATGCAGATATAAATATAGGAACCAAAAAATGGCGAATGAAGCAGTTGCCCGTCTACAGGTATCTGTTGATGACATACTATCCCCGCATCCGTAACTCGATGTTCTGTATCCTCTACTTCAACGAGATACCCATCCCACCTGCGCCGGAGCCTGAACCCGAGCCCGAGCCCGAGCCGGAGCCCGTGATAGTCCCTGACTATCCCAAGATACCCATCCCCTCGGCATACCGCGACACCATCACCCCCATAGCCTTGAAGACCAACATGCTCTACGACCTGGTGACAGCGCTCAACTTCGAGATAGAGGTGCCCATCGGCGACAAATGGTCAGTGATGGTAGAAGATGTCTTCCCCTGGTGGCATGGCGGCAACAAATGGGCATTCCAGATGTGGGAAATAGGCATCGAAGGCCGTTACTGGTTCAAGCGCACGCCCGCCCGCAGAGTGCTCAGCGGACACTTCGGCGGCTTGTATCTGATGTCGGCAAAATACGACTTCCAGTGGAAGCGCGACATAAACTATCAGGGAGAATACTGGTCGGCAGGTCTCACCTACGGCTACGCAATGCCCATAAGCAAACTCTTCAACCTTGAATTTTCAGCATCATTCGGCTACCTGTCAACAGCATACCGCCACTATCAGCCATCGCTGGACAACTCGGTGCTTGTGAAAGACCCATACGATCATGGTCGCATGGGCTATTTCGGTCCCACCAAACTGAAAGTATCACTTGTGTTGCCTATCAACCTGCCACTTAAGAAGAGAGAGGAGGTGCGCTATGAATAAATACATCAGTATCTTCATATTGGCACTTATCGTTCTCTTTACCGCATCGTGCGAACGCCGTCCGCTTGTAGAGGTCAGCAACACCCACTATGTGCGCGTATATATAGATGAGGCAATAAAGAACGTAACCTACGGATTCTACAACTCCGAGTATGCCCGTCCCGTACATAAGGCACCCGACGTGATGCGCGTGGCACTTGCCGACAAACTTACCGGACAGATTAAGGCCGAACGCTTCCTGCGCAACAAGAGCAAGGACGAAAAAGGCACATACTACGACGGTTACATCATAGCCGACCCCGGAGAATATAACCTTGTAACATACAACTTCGACACAGAAACCTCCATTGTGGACGAAGCGGCAGACATCGAAGACTCCAAGGCATTTACCAACGAAATAGCATCGCACCTGAGAGCCAAAATTTCGAGCCGTGGTGATGCAGAACTTTCGGGAGACGAAAAGATAGTATATGAGCCCGACCACCTCTATGTAGCAAGCTGTGGCGAAGTATCAATCCCCTACAGCGAAAGCGCCGACACCATACTCCCCGACGAAGGCGGCTACTTCATGGCAGAGAGCGTAGTGAAATCCTACTATCTGCAGGTGAAAGTGAAAGGTATAGAGTATGCAGCATCTACAGTGGGACTGCTTACCGGACTTTCAGGCTCGTGCCGATTGATTGATGGAACCATAGACACAAGCGACTCCATCACAGTGTACTTCGAGATGAACCCCAACGCGACACAGAGTGCAGGCATGGAGTACAATTCGGGTATAGAAAGTGCCGGAAGCGACAGCACGGTGATACTTTACACCACCTTCAACACCTTCGGTAAGATACCCGACCTGAAAAACAAGTTGCAGATAACATTCGACTTTATAACGGTTTACGGAAAATCTTTCAGTGAGACATTCGACATTACACCGGCCTTCCACACCCCCGAAGGAATAAACAACCAATGGTTGCTGATAGACCGCATTATAGAGATACCCGCTCCGCCACCCGTAACAGGCAGTGGAGGATTCAAACCCGTAGTAGACGACTGGGGAGACATAAACGAGGATATTAACATATAGTATTAACAATTAAAAGATTTTAAAGAACAGAAAAAACAAGAACAACAGAAAAAACAGAAGTAAACAAACAAAAAAAACAATTTAAAGAAATTTATTAACAATAAACCTTAATCTTTTTAAATTATGAAGAAAAGTTTTTTAATCGCAGCAATGGCAGGCTTAGCATTTGTCGGCTGCACAGAGAGCGAACTCGACAGTTCTGTAAAATCACAGGAGGCTATCAGCTTCAGCGCCCCTGCTGTTCGTCCCAACACACGAGCAGCTGAAGAGATTGGTGGTACTTACGACAAAGGACTTCAGTTCAACGTATTCGGTAACTGGTTCACAGGTAATTACACACAGTTTAGCAATGGCGAAACTTACATCAACGAGGCAACAGCTGTGTATGATGCAACAGGTAATACCTGGTATCCTTTGAACGGAGGTAACTACTACTATTGGCCCAAGAACGGTACAATAACTTTCAGCGCATACTCACCTGCAAGCAACAAGATGAAGACAGCAGCTGAAATTGCAGCTACCGGTCTTGTATTTAACAATTACACTGTTGACAATACTCAGCCTAACAGTGATATGGAGGACGTATTGTTCAGCGAAAGAGCATACAACAAAGTTGCAAGCACAGGTTCTAACAATCCTTATGCCGGTGTAGACATTCAGTTCCGTCATGCTTTGTCATCAATTGTGTTTACAGCAAAGATGGATAAGGCTTATCCCGGTACACAGGTTAGAATTAAGACAATTACTCTTTCTAATGTTGCTTCAACAGCTTCTTTCAATCAGAAATTGGACGATGCCAATAATGAAACAACAAAGTTACCTACAATAGCAGGTACATCTGAGAACGAAGCTGCATGGACAGGACATAGTAACCTCGTTGCGTATAGTGTAGATAACAGCAATAAGATTCTTGAGAATGCGAATGATGCAGCGCCTTGGTACTTCTGTACAACAGACGGAAAAGCTCCTGCTTATTATGGTGCTGATACTAACAACTATCGCAAATCTGACTTCATCCTCATTCCTCAGAATCTCGATGGCGTAACTCTTACAATTGAATACACAATCAAGACTCCTGATAGTGATGAGATTGACCAGACATTTACAAAGGTATATACATCAGCAGCAGAATGGAAGATGGGTTACCGTTACATCTATAACATAGCTATAGGCTTCAACCCCATCACATTGGCTCCTATGGTAACACTCTATGAGGATGTAACAGATATAAACGTAGCAATCTAATAACAGTAATCTGTTAACCCCACAGCCTATGCGTGCGGTCAGGCACGCATAGGCACAAGAAAAAATGAAAAACACACTCTACATACTCATCGCGTTGATGCTTGCAGCTTGTACGCACGACGATCCGCTGGAATATGACCCCGACCTTACAATCAAGTTCCAGCCAAGTATGTATATGCACGTATCGCACGACAGTGTAGAGGGCTTTACCGAAGATATGGATTTTGCAGTCAGGGCGTGGTCGCTGCCCCGCGGAGCAAGGTGGGGAGAATCTTCGGCAAACGCAAGCGAATATCTCCCTGTAACCGTTGCACACTGCAAAGAACAATCAGCAGGCAACAACGGCGTGAGCGACAAACTATGGAGCCTCTCCGACCAACAACTGTGGCCCGCAGCAGGCACAACCCTCACATTCATCGGCTACTCGCCCGCAAGCGCAGCTTGTGAATGTAACCAAACCAATGGCGTAACATGCACAATGGATGTCGCCAAAGAACAGACCGACCTTCTCTACACACAGCCCTGCTGTGACAGA
>SUXT01000004.1 GCA_015060835.1 Bacteroidales bacterium | reverse complement strand
GTTTTTGAAGACGGAGGGGTTTTCCTCGCGTAGTATGGTTTATTGTAGTACGATGGGTTAAGAACCCCCTCCGAACTTTTTTCCGAGAAAAAAGTTCTCGTCCCCCTTTAAGAGGGACAGCTTTTTTAAGTTTCTTATTTTAAAGAGATTAGCAAAATATAAAAACTGAAAGATGTGTACAAAGATTAGCTTATCAATGAGTAAGAGTTTTTGCTATTACATAAAAAACCAAAAAGGAGAAACAACCGAAATTGTTTCTCCTTTTTGGTAGCGAGAGTGGGTCACGATCCCACGACCTCCGGATTATGAATCCGACGCTCTAACCAGCTGAGCTATCTCGCCATCTCATTCAAGCGGTGCAAAGATACGTACTTAATTTAAGACTACCAAGAAAAACCGATACTTTTTAATAAAAAATTAAGAAAAACATCTTTTTCGGCACATATATACCTATATTACATTTCTTTTTTTGTAAATTTGTCCGATTGTGCAGACTTTACATACACAAGCATGCACTACCAATAACAGACAAATAAAAACAGACAATCATAATGGGATACAATTTTACAGAGATTGAGAAAAAATGGCAGGCACGATGGAAAGAGAACAAGACCTATCGTGTAGTCGAGGATGCAAACAAAGAGAAATTCTATGTACTTAACATGTTCCCCTACCCTTCGGGAGCAGGATTGCACGTAGGACACCCTTTAGGATACATTGCATCGGATATTTTTGCACGCTTCAAACGCTTGCAGGGTTATAATGTATTGAACCCTATGGGTTACGACGCATACGGACTACCCGCAGAGCAGTACGCGATACAGACAGGACAGCACCCCGCAGTTACCACAGAACAGAACATCAACCGCTACCGCGAGCAGTTGGACAAGATTGGATTCTGCTTCGACTGGGAGCGCGAAATCAGAACCTGCAACGCCGACTATTACCATTGGACACAGTGGGCATTTATAAAGATGTTCAACAGCTACTACGACAACGACGCATGTTGCGCAAAGCCCATTGCCGAACTGCGCGAAAAGCTCGCATCATCGGGCACAGCCGGCATCAATGCAGCCTGCGGCAAGGAGATTAGCCTCACAGCCGAAGAGTGGAACGCAATGAACGAGCAGCAACAGGAGGAGACACTGATGAACTGGCGCATAGCCTTCCTCGGTGAAACAATGGTAAACTGGTGCCCTCAGTTGGGTACAGTGCTTGCCAACGACGAGGTTGTCGATGGTGTTTCGGAGCGCGGAGGATTCCCCGTAGTCCAGAAGAAGATGAAACAGTGGTGTCTGCGCGTATCGGCATACGCTCAACGCCTGCTCGACGGACTGGAGACCATCGACTGGACCGACTCGCTCAAAGAGACACAGCGTAACTGGATAGGCCGCAGCGAGGGTACAGAAATGGAGTTCTATGTAAAGGACAGCGAAAAGCACTTCACTATATTCACCACACGCGCCGACACAATCTTTGGTGTAACATTCATGGTACTCGCCCCTGAGAGTGAGCTTGTTGCCGAACTTACAACCCCCGAACAGAGCGAGGCTGTCAAGGCATACATTGAGCGCACCAAGAAGAGAACAGAGCGCGAGCGTATGGTAGACCGCTCAGTTTCCGGTGTATTTACCGGTTCATACGCTGTCAACCCCCTCACAGGCGAAAATATCCCCATCTGGGTGAGCGACTACGTACTTTCTGGGTACGGAACAGGTGCCATCATGGCTGTTCCCGCACACGACAGCCGCGACTACGCATTCGCAAAGCACTTCGGCATTGAGATTCGCCCCCTTATCGAAGGTTGCGATGTGAGCGAGGAGAGTTTCGACGCAAAGGAGGGTATCATCATCAACTCACCAAAAGCCGAATTTGCAGGATGCGGTCTCTCGCTCAACGGTCTCACAGTTCTCGAAGCAATCGCTGCCACAAAGAAATATGTAGCGGAGAACAATTTGGGACGCATCAAGGTGAACTTCCGTCTGCGCGACGCCATCTTCAGCCGCCAGCGCTACTGGGGCGAGCCCTTCCCCATCTACTATAAGAATGGCGTTCCTTACCCCATCCCCGAGGAGTGCCTTCCCCTCGAACTTCCAGAAGTTGAGAAATTCCTCCCCACAGAGAGCGGCGAGCCCCCATTGGGACACGCAAAAATGTGGGCATGGGACACAGCCAACAACTGCGTTGTGGACAAGGCCCTTATCGATGAAAAGACAATATTCCCCCTCGAACTGAATACAATGCCCGGTTTCGCAGGCTCAAGCGCATACTATCTGCGCTACATGGATCCCAAGAACGATACAGCGCTTGTTTCGGAGGAGGCCGACAAATATTGGCAGAATGTAGACCTCTACGTAGGAGGTACCGAGCATGCGACAGGCCACCTTATCTACTCACGTTTCTGGAACAAATTCCTCTTCGACCTCGGCTACAGCGCAGTTGAAGAGCCCTTCAAGAAACTGGTCAACCAGGGTATGATACAGGGACGAAGCAACTTCGTTTACCGCATAAAGGATACTAACACATTCGTATCGCTCGGACTCTCAAAGAAGTATGATGTAACTCCCCTGCACGTGGATGTTAACATTGTGAAGAACGACGAGCTCGACATCGACGCCTTCCGTGCATGGCGTCCCGAATACAACGATGCAGAATTCATCCTTGAGGATGGAAAATACATCTGCGGATGGGCAGTCGAGAAGATGAGTAAATCCATGTACAACGTTGTCAACCCCGACACCATTGTTGAGAACTTCGGCGCCGACACACTGCGTCTGTACGAAATGTTCCTCGGCCCACTCGAACAGTCTAAGCCCTGGGATACAAACGGTATCGACGGTTGCCACCGTTTCCTCAGAAAAATATGGAATATCTTCTTCGACAAGGAGGACAATCTCGCACTCAGTGACGAAGCACCCTCACGCGAGGAGCTGAAGTCTATCCACAAGCTCATAAAGAAGGTATCCGAGGATATTCCAAACTTCTCGTACAACACTGCAGTGAGCGCCTTCATGATATGCGCCAACGAGCTTTCTGCGCTCAAGTGCAACAAGCGTGCGGTGATGGAGTTGTTCGCAATTGTGCTCTCTCCTTTTGCTCCCCACCTTTGCGAGGAACTGTGGGCTGCACTTGGTCACACAACAACCATCTGCGATGCAGAGTGGCCTGCGTTCAACGAGGAGTATCTGAAAGAGGACAGCATCAAATATACAATCTCTTTCAACGGAAAGGCCCGCTTCACAATGGACTTTGCTACAGAGGCTTCGCGCGAGGAGATTGAGGCTGCTGTAATAGCCAACGAGCAGTCGCAGAAGTATATCGACGGCAAGTCTATAAAGAAAGTCATCGTCGTTCCCAAGAAGATTGTGAACATCGTTATCGGATAATAATCACAATATGTCGGTACACCGCAGTTTCTCTCGCTGTGTACCGACAAAATTATAAACACAGATAATATTATGACAGGTTTTAAATTTCCTCAAAAGAGTCTGTTTTCGGAACTTAAAGATTATGTAGGCATAACCATTGCTCTTATAATCTATTCATTGGGATGGGCATTCTTCCTGTTGCCTTACGAACTTGTATCGGGAGGCGTTGCAGGTATAGGTGCCATCGTGGAGTATGCAACCGGATTCCCCATCCAGTATTCGTTCCTTATAATCAACGCTGTACTGTTGATTGTTGCCATCAAGGAGTTAGGTGTAAAATTCTGCATCAAGACAATTTATGCGGTATTTGTAGTAACCTTCTGCCTCGGCTTTATAAAGGAGTTGTTAGCGAAATATGAGTTCAATGCCCTGTCGGTGCTTGGCCCCAACGCCACATTCGAGGCATGTATCATCGGTGCTGCCTTCTGCGGACTCGGAATCGGTCTCTGCTTTGTAAACAACGGAAGTTCGGGAGGTACGGACATCATTGCCGCAGTGGTAAACAAATACCGCGATGTCAGCCTCGGACGAATCATCGTCTACATTGATATTGCTATCGTCATAAGCAGTTTCTTCATTATCAAGGATTGCGACCTGTCCAAGATATTCTACGGCCTTATCACACTGCTCATCGTCTCCACAATGATTGACTTTGTGGTGAACAGCAACCGCCGTACATCACAGTTTATGATATTCTCGAAGAAGTACGACGAAATATCAAGTTACATCACCACCGAACTGCACCGCGGTGTTACCCTGCTCAACGGCATGGGATATTACAGCAAGGAGGATGCAAAGGTAATCGTAACAATGGTGCGCGGCAGCAGAGAGGCTTCCGAGATTCTGAGAATCGTCAAGGAGATTGACCCCAATGCGTTTGTAACACAGGCGCGTGTATCGGGAGTATTCGGTTACGGATTCGATAAAATCAAGGTAAAATGAGACTTGTATTTGCCACAAACAACAAGCATAAACTTGAGGAGATGCGTGCCATACTCGGCGGCAAAGTGGAACTGCTGTCGCTTGCCGACATCGATTGCCATGATGACATTCCCGAAACTGCCGACACTCTCGAAGGCAACGCACTGATAAAGGCGCGTTACATCTACGACAAATACGGCTGTTCGTGCTTCGCCGACGACACAGGTCTTGAGGTCGATGCTCTCGGCGGAGAACCGGGTGTCTACTCGGCACGATACGCAGGCGAGAATAACGATTCGGAGGCCAATATGCGCAAGCTGTTGCAAAATTTAACAGGAAAAAGCGAGCGCTCGGCACAATTTCGCACAGTTATTGCGTTAATAATAGAGGGGGAGGAGTTTCTCTTCGATGGTATCGTACGCGGACGCATCAGCGAGGAGCGCATGGGCAGTGCCGGATTCGGATACGACCCGATATTCATCCCAGACGGATACGAAGAGAGTTTCGCACAGATGGCTGCCGAACAGAAGAACGCCATCAGCCATCGCTCACGTGCAGCCGCCGCACTAAATGAATACTTAAACAAGCTATGAGAAAAACAATCCTGACATCGCTATTTCTTATATTTGCCGCACTCACCACATTGCATGCCGCAATAGGCGAGTGGCAGGTGTATAACTCCTACCGCTACGCAACAAGCTGCCGCGCGGTGGGCGACAGGCTCTATGTGCTCAGCGCCGGGGCGCTCTACACCTACGACAAGGAGGATGGCGAGATTCGCACCTACGACCATGTAAATACCCTCAGCGATGTAAGGATTGCAGCAATAGATTACAGCAGTGCGATAGATGCCCTTGTCATCGCCTACGAGAATGCCAATGTCGACATTCTCTACAGCGACGAATCGGTATACAACATTTCGGACTTCAAGAACAAGACACTCGCCACCAAACGTATCAACAACATACAGGTGGTCGACTCATTGGCATATATCTCCACCGACTTCGGCATTGTTACACTCAACCTTAAAAAGCGGGAGTTCAGCAGCACCTACACGCTGAATCAGGATGTAGTCTCTACTGCCCTCTACGGCGGCTACCTGTATGCCTGCACCAACATCGGACTCTACCGCGGCAAGCTGACAGACAACCTGCTTGACAAGAAGAATTGGAAACAGCTATTCAACAATCCTCATGGTGCCCCCTACGCCATCAGCGCACTCGAGTGCTTCGGAGACAAGCTGTACTGCATACTGCCCAAGCTCGGTTTCTACAGCATGGATGCAGACGGGCGCCTCACACTGCTCTTACGCAATGAAAATGGTGTAGGTTTCTCGTACCTGAACATAGGCGAGAAGATGCTTGTAGGCACTCCCACCAAGCTCTATGTCTACGATTCGGCCGGCGAAAGCACATCGTTTGCCCTCGACGGCAGTTCGCTCTACGTACACGAGGACGGAACAGACTTATGGAGCTGTAACGGAGCAAAAGGCGTGTCGCGCATGACAGTAAAAGGCGGCAAACTGGAAACGCTCACAGCCGCCATACAGCCCGAAAGCCCAATAAGGAACCATTGCGAATATCTTGCCTTTTCTCCAAACGGGCAGTTGCTCGTAGCAGGCGGTAATCTCAACTATTTCGACATCACATTCTACGACGGAACGGCAATGACCTTTGACGGTGACGAGTGGCTTAACTTCGAGGAAGAGGAGGTAAAGAGCGCGACCGGGCTCAACTACCAGAATATAACCTCGCTCGTCGAAGACCCGGCCGAGAAGGGACACTACTACGCAAGTTCATTCGGATACGGACTCTACGAGTTTCGCGACGGCAAATTTGTAAAGCACTACAATCACGAAAATTCAGGGCTTGAAAGTGTGAAGAGCAGCGGCAGCTACAGAGAAAGATACGTTCGCGTACCGCGCTTGAAGTATGACTCAAACGGCAATCTGTGGATGACAAACACCGGCACAAAAGATATAATAAAAGTGCTGAAAGCCGACGGCACATGGCAGCCCCTACACTACGATGCCATAGCCAAGCATCCCACAATGGTAGAAATGCTATTCGACTCCCGCGGATGGCTGTGGGTAACATCGCTGCAAGCCGATGCCGGACTATTCTGTGCAAAGATGAACGGTACCCCGCTCGACACAAGCGACGACGAGACGAAGCTTGTAACCGAGGTATTCAGGAATCAGGACGGAGTAAGCTACGATATTTACCAACTGTGCGCCCTTGCCGAGGACCGAAACGGCCAAATGTGGATAGGCACCGACAAAGGATTGTTCGTATTGCAGAATCCCAAAAAATTCTTCGACACGAACGTAACCTTCACACAGATAAAGGTGCCCCGCAACGATGGCACAGGCCTCGCCGACTATCTGCTGTCGAATGTCTATATACAGGCAATTGCAGTGGATGGTGCCAACCGCAAATGGATAGGAACTAAAGACAACGGAGTCTACCTGATAAGCGCCGACGGTCTTGAAACCATACACCATTTCACGACAGAAAATTCGCACCTGCCCTCCAATAGCATAGTAAGCATAGCAGTTGAGGGCGAGACAGGCCGCGTGTACATAGGCACCGACAAAGGCCTTTCGAGCTATATGAGCGACGCAACAGAGCCCTCGCCCATGCTTAAAGAGAGCGCCCTGCACGCATATCCCAACCCCGTACGCGAGGACTACACCGGGAATATCTCCGTTACCGGCTTTACCGAAGATTGCAACGTGAAGATTGTAGATTCGGCAGGCACGCTCATATACGAGACAACATCCACCGGCGGACAGATTACATGGAACGGTTGCAATATGCGAGGCGACCGCGTAAGCGCCGGCATATACTATGTGCTTGCATACGACGAGACAGGCGAAGAAGGCGCCACAACCAAAATCATGATAATAAGATAATTACAGAAATAATGATTACTATAGATCAACTGAAAGATATTAAAGAAAGAACAGCAGCGCTTAAGCAATACCTCTCCATCGACGAGAAGATTATTCAGGTAGAAGAGGAGCAACTGCGCACACAAGCCCCCGGCTTTTGGGACGACGCAAAGGCTGCTGAAGCACAGATGAAAAAGGTGAAATCGTTGCAAAGCTGGATAGACGGTTACAAAAGCGTCCACAACCTCACCGAAGAGGTGGAGATTGCAATGGAGATGTTCCGCGAAGAGGCTGTAACCGAAGAGGAGATTGACGACGCATACGCAAGAGCATTTGCAGCCATAGAAGAGCTTGAATTGAAGAATATGCTCCGCCAAGAGGCTGACTCCATGAGTTGCGTGCTGAAGATAAACTCCGGCGCAGGAGGCACAGAGAGTCAGGACTGGTCGGAAATGCTCATGCGCATGTATATGCGATGGGCAGAAGCAAACAAATACAAAATATCCACCATCAACCTACAGGACGGCGACGAGGCAGGCATAAAGACTGCTACCATACAGATAGACGGTCCCTTTGCATACGGCTACCTGAAGGGCGAAAATGGCGTACACCGCTTGGTGCGCGTCTCTCCCTACAACGCACAAGGCAAGCGCATGACCTCATTCGCATCGGTCTTTGTAACCCCGCTCGTGGACGACACCATTGAGATTGTCATCAACCCTGCACTGTTGTCATGGGACCTCTTCCGAAGCGGCGGTGCCGGCGGTCAGAATGTGAACAAGGTTGAATCGGGCGTGCGTCTGCGCTACCAATACAAAGACCCTGACACAGGCGAGGAGGAGGAGATACTCATCGAGAATACCGAAACGCGCGACCAACCCAAGAACAAGGAGAAGGCACTCGCCCTGCTCAAATCACAGCTCTACGACAAGGAGTTGAAGAAACGCCAGCGCGAAAAGGACAAGATAGAGGCAGGAAAGAAGAAAATCGAATGGGGCTCGCAGATACGCAGCTACGTATTCGACGACCGACGCGTAAAAGACCACCGCACCGGCTACCAAACCTCGGATGTAGGCGGAGTGATGGATGGAAAAATAGACGGTTTCATCAAAGCATATCTTATGGAATTTGCCGAGGAAGCGCAGTAAGAAGCGGTTTTAGGAGGGGCGCAATACTTAATTTCAAATATTTAGAAGCTGAAAGAACTGTCCCTCTTGAAGAGGGACGAGAGAGTTTTTCCAACGGAAAAAATCTCGGAGGGAGTTCTAAACCCAACGGAATGCAACAAAACAAACCACGAAAAGCAGAACTCCTCCGTCTTCAAAAACATTGTTTTTGAATCCACCTCCTCTTCAAGAGGAGGAATTTGTTCGGATTTTTTTGAGAAATGCAGCTAAACAACTCTCCCCCTTGGAAAAAGGAGTTCGAACAAAGACACAAGCAAAAACTATTAAAACTGCTACAAACAACAACCACCATGGCACTTGAGATAGAACGTAAATTCCTTGTAATCAATGAAAGTTATCGCACGGAGGCATTCCGTAGCGACAGAATAGTACAGGGCTACTTGTGCCGTCAGAACGGCAATTCGGTGCGCATAAGAGTAAGGGATGGCAAAGGCTACCTGACCATCAAAGGCCCATCACTCGACGGAGGTCTGAGCCGCTACGAATGGGAAAAGGAGATAACACTTGCCGAAGCCGAAGAACTTTTGCTACTCTGCGGCGATGCGCAGATAGAGAAGCGCCGCTATCTTGTGAAGTGCGGTGCACACATCTACGAAGTGGATGAGTTCTACGGAGACAATCAAGGCCTTGTGGTCGCAGAAATTGAGCTCGAAGAGGAGAATGAGCCCTTCGAAAAACCTGCTTTTTTAGGCAAGGAGGTTACGGGCGACAAGAAGTACTACAACTCACACCTGACACGCTTCCCGTATAAATATTGGGATAAATAGCAAAGAGAAACAGCGGCTACTTGCCGCTGTTTCTCTTTGCTTTATATGCCACAACTCTCGGCCTTAAAATGAATTTCGCAAATAGAAGTGCAAAAATCACTCCGATGGTGTTGAAGAGGAGGTCGTACCAATCCATTCCTCTGTATGTTGTCATATAACCCTGCATCACCTCTATCGCACCGCTGAAGACAATCGGAGCAATAACCGCCAACCAAATTACGCGCCCCCTGCTTACACCGTTATGCGAGAGAAAATACTCAAACCACACAACCGAGCAGAATCCTGCATACATACAGAAATGGGCCAATTTATCGATGTTGCTGATATCGATAACCTTTTCCTTTGGAGGTTTGAAGAACGATAGGAAAAGGATAATTGCCACTACAATCAGCGAGAGAGGATATTTTTTCAGGAAATTGATCATCGTTTTAACATAACAGTTTCTAATTCTTTGCGATAGATTCACTATCTTCGCAATTATATTTTGCAAAGGTAGCACTAATGCTGCAATAAATCCGCCACGTTAATATTATTTATGATTCGTAAACTGTTATATTTCCCTAAAAACCAACGCCGAGGCATACTGCTGTTTATAATTGTGATTGCAGCAATCATATTGATTATTGCCTCTGCCAAATAGTATTTTAGCAAAATAAAGCAAAAAAGCAGTTCCACATTTTCACAATCGAACATAAATTCGTATCTTTCAGCAAATTTTGCGCAAAAATATAAAAACACATAGACTATGTTAAAAAAGTACCTATTCATGACAATTGCGACACTGCTCTGTTGCAGCATCGCATGGGGACAATACTCTGCCCCCGAAGCCGGGAAAGCATACCGAATACTGACCCCCGGCAAGAACTATGATTGTATGTCGGCAGACTACAAGCAGAATATGATAAAAACAATGGCTAAGGGCGACAATGCCTATGAACAGATGTGGGTGCTCGAAGCTGCCGATGGTGGCGCATTCTACGTAAAGAACGGTCTCACCGGCAACTACGTGCAGCCCGTATCGCAACTCTCCGGCTACTTCAGAATGGCAGAGACACCCGCCAAATTCTACATCAAGGAGAACAAGCCCAACAAAGGCTTCTACAACCTCCTGCCCGCAGCTAACGAAACACGAGGCATGCATTCATCACCCTTCAACGAAGTTGTACTCTGGTACTCATCTACAACAGCCGGGACACTCAGCGCAACCGAGTGGGTATTCGAAGATGCAGGTATAAGCATCAACGAACTTGCCGAGATTCAGGAGACCTTCCGCAGCCAGCAGTACATCTCGCAGAATGCCGAGAAGTACAACCAGATGCTCACAACATTCTTCACCGACCATTCATGCTCTGAGTTGAAGGCCGATTATGCTTCAATGGGCGATGCAGAACTCACAGAGGCAATGAAAGAGCTTCCCAAGACCATTGTGGACATGGCTCTCAAAATAAAGAACAACACATGGGGCAAACGCGAGAAGGAGTTCCGTATAAGCGAATACAAGCCCTATGCCAATGCCGATGAATGGCACAAGATTCTGCAAGCAAACGAATACTCATACCTGAGCAATCCCACAGGTATCTACGCACGCGCCAACGAAATGCTCTATATCTTCGTTGAGGGCGAAATTGCCGACGGTGCATTCTTGGGTATACAGGAAATTGTAAACACCGAAACAAGCGGAGTTATAGACACATTGCGTGTAGGTCTCAACATCATTCCCGTCAGCTTCGATATGTCGACAATCTTTGTACGCTACGATGTCAACACACACAACAGCGGCAAAGTTCTCGCCGACTACCCCAACATAAAGATACACATTGAGAATGGTACAGTAAACGGTTATTGGGACAAGAGCCGCCACACCGACGAGGACTGGCGAGACATAACACAGAACCTCGCTACACACCACGTTATACAGGTCAAGGGCGACCGCGTGCTCTACCACATGGAGAAGAAATGGTTGGCAGCCGAAAACTGCTGTAAGAACACCATCACCGATGCTATCGGCTGGTGGGACAATATGCTCAAATGGGACCACGAACTTCTCGGATGGGACAAAGGCATCTACGGAGTAAAGTTCAACAACCTCCACTGTGCTATCTCACTCGACGACGACCACACCTATCAGGCATCTACCGCATACCGCACACAGTATGGTGTAAGATACCTCTACAAACTGCTCCCCTACGACTACGTGATGAACAACCACGACAACGTATGGGGCCCCGGCCATGAGCTTGGACACACCCATCAAGGTTCAATTCAGGTAATCGGAACAACAGAGCTCAGCTGTAACCTCTTTGCCAACCTCACAATGTACAAGATGGGTCGATTCATTTCGCGTGGCGACACAATCGGTACCCTCAGCCGCGACTTTGCACAGAGCAAACCCTGGACAAGCATGCTCGGTGAAAGCCGTATGAGAATGTGGTGGCAGTTGTACGAATACTTCCACATGGCAGGTGTCGACACAGACTTCTATCCCAAATTGTTCGCACTCCTGCGCGAGGATGGCATCGACACATCGCCCACACACGTATTGGGCAACAAAGATATTCTCCACTTCGCAGTCAAGTGTTGCGAGGCTGCCAATATGGACCTCTCGGAATACTTCAAGGTATGGGGATTCTTCCGTCCCATCCATCAGCTGACCGATAAAGAAGCTGCATGGAAAGACCTTACAGTAACACAGGAGATGATTGACAATGCACTTGCCAAGATGAAGGCATTCAGCCGCAAGGCACCTGCCATCGAATTCATCGAGGACCGCATAGAGCCCATCGCCCGCACCGACGGTGGCAGTGGCAACAAGGAACCCGCAGACTTCAGAGTGGGACAGTGTGGCGATGTAGGACACTACACATACTACATTCCCGGCGAAGTACCCGAAGCAACAGGCTACTCATACACAAAGATAGGTAAGACTATCATCATAGAAAAGGGAACAGGCGCTGTAGGCTTCAAGGTTTACAACGGTAAGGGAGAATACAAGGCAATGTCGAACAAACTTAAATTCACCATCCCCGAAGCTCTTGCAGCCGACCCCGGCATTAAAATAGTAGCAGCAGAAGGCGACGGCGACGAAGTTGTGCTCAAGCCCTATGCCGAGACAGGTGCAGAAGCAGAACTCAACGCTCTGAAATACGCTCTCAAGACCATCGCCTACTACACTCAGTATACCGACAAGAACGGCACAAAAGTAGGTTGGTACTACCCCGAAAAGACAGCCCGTCTCGCCGAACTCAAGACCGAGGCACAGGCTGCTGTAGACAATGCCGACCAGAGCGCTCACACATACGGTGAATACCTCGCCCTCATCGACGAGGAACTGAGCAAGATCTACACATCCAACTCAGTTGTAAAGTTGCAGCCCAAGAACTACTACAACTTGATAACAAGAAGCAACTCGCAGAACATACTCAGCGCGACAGCCTCTACATTCAACGTATCAAAAGGCGGAAACGCATCGGCAGCTAAAATGTGGCAGTTCATCACAGAAGACGACAGTCTCTACTACATCAAGAACAAGAATGGATTCTACATAAAGTCAATGCTCAAGAACAAGGCCGGAACAGTCACCACCAACAAGGACGAAGCAATAAAATTCCGCGTTGTATCAATGGAGAACGGTTATCTCTACATGGAGCAGGACAACATCCACGGCAACTGCCTTGCCATCAAGAGCGACAACACCATACAGGGACAGGAGTACAAGACTACATACAGTTGGTGGACTATAAGAGTAGCAGAGGACAACCAGACTGAGTATGACACCCAGCTTCTTGACTCGGCTATCACAACAGCCAAAGAGATAACCACAGAACTTCTCGTTGCCGAGGAGCTTGCAAATGGCAACTATGTGCTCTACGACAATATACTTGTGAAGGCCGACAACATCATTGACCTTGCAAAATCACTCGTTGCGGAGACAACTGCGGCAGAGACCGTACGTGCAGGCGAATCTGTACAGGAGTATGCCGAAGCAGCAGAAAAGCTCTTTGCAGCAGCGGCGGCAGCAAAAGCGGCATACGGCATAATCCCCAAATACCCCGCAAGCGACATCAGCAACGGCATCACATGGTACTACATCCTCAACCCCGCCAACAACAAATACCTCTCGGTTGAGCGCACTGCAAAGAGATACCTCAACTATGTGGTACACGAGGAGAAACCCGAAAACGGCACAGACGAATATATGATGTGGGCTTTTATCCCCACCGGTGCAGAAAATGAATATTATATTTTCAATGCCGGTAGCAGCTGTGCACTTTACGGAAGCTCATATATCGAGGCAATGGGCGGCGCCGAAGCTGTAAAATACACACTGCAGCTCGACACAGCACAACTCGGATTCACAATCGCGAAAGGCACATCACACTTCAACGGCACAGCAACATATCCCAAGATGAGCAGCGCCAAGACCTACTACAAACTGGAGAAGGCAATGGAGTGCGACAACGCTCTTCTCGCAACAATCAACGGCGAGCCTTACGGCAGAAAGCCCTATGGCAAACAGATTGCCGACGACAGCAACATCTTCGTAGGCGGCGAACAGACAGCAGCATTCGTCGACCTTAAGGATTGCAGCGATGCAGCACTTTGGATTGCAAAGAGCAAGGAGAGACTCACACAGAGCAACACCGTATACTACACCACCCTCGACGCAGCGGCAGCATCGGCAGCCGGCAGCAACGTAGTGGACAAGGATGGCAACTGCGAGCAGTTTGATATGTACTACGGTGCAACATATTACGTGCCCGAAACATTCAACGCAGCCGGCGTAAGCTACACCGACATCAATGCTGAGACTGACGATATACGTCCGTTGGTACTCCCCTTCACACCCACAAACAGCATTACAGTGGCTACACCTTATCAGTTCGGCAAAATCGACGGCATAAGCACACTCACCCTTGCAAAGACCGAATTTGCAGTGAACACACCTTTGTTCGCAGTGGCCAACGGCAGCAGCATCAACGCAACTGCATCAAACGTAACCATCGAGGCAAGCAGCAAAGAAGATATGTCAACCGATTATCTGTTAATCTCATACATAGGAACAAGCCATAAGCTGAACACCTATATCAAAGGCAGCGAAAAGTACAACAAGGCTACACAGGCCGGTACATTGGCTCCCTTCGAGATTAACATCAAGGCACTCCCCGGTGCATCGAACAGCGTTTCAAGCATCTCTGTAATTTACGATGCAACTGTGGGTATCGACTCAATAGAGAGCGACGAGAACGGCGAAAAAGAGATATACGACCTCACCGGACGCAAGATTGAGAAGATAACCTCTGCTGGAATCTACATCGTGAACAAGAAGAAGGTTATTGTAAAATAACGAACTCAAATAAACAACATACATTTCAAGGCAACCCCACGGAGGCCGCCTTGAAATGTTTAGAAGCAAAATAGAACATGAAGAAAATACTATTGCCAATCATTGGTATCATCTGCACACTGTCACTCAATGCAGAGCCCGACTACATACACGGACTGTCGATATGGTTCGACCAGCCTACGAGCCTCAAAGGACGCGCCGTATGGTATGGCGGTCGCCCCGACCTGTGGCGTGGAAAAGACAAGCCCGAAAATGCAGGGGACCTCAAAGGCATTGCCTACGACGGCAACGGCCTTAAGAGAAACAAACCCGAAACCGCCGGAGGAGTTAACTGGAACTACGACCAGGAGTGGGAATCAAAATCATTGCCCATAGGCAACGGCAGCATAGGTGCTAACATTATGGGCTCTGTAGAGGCTGAGCGTATAACATTCAACGAAAAGACATTGTGGCGCGGCGGCCCCAACACCTCAGGCGGCGCAGAATACTATTGGAACGTAAACAAGAAGTCGGCACATTTATTAAAGGATATACGCCAAGCATTCATCGACGGCGACGATGCCAAAGCAGCCAAGCTCACACGCGAGAACTTCAACAGCGTAGCGTCATACGAATATGGCGACGAAAAGCCTTTCCGTTTCGGCAACTTCACCACAATGGGCGAATTCTACATAGAGACCGGACACAGCCTCGTTGGAATGGGCGACTACAAACGCGCACTCTCACTCGACTCGGCACTCGCCGTGGTACAGTACGAAAAGGACGGAATCAACTACACACGCCGCTACTTCACATCATACCCCGCAAATGCAATGGTGATGCGATACAGTGCCGACAAACCCGGCATGCAGAACCTTATATTCAGCTACGAGCCCAACCCTGTATCCGAGGGAAGCATCGAGAAGAGCGGTGAGAAGGGCCTTATATACAAAGGAGTACTCGACAACAACAGCATGCAGTACACCCTGCGCATAGAGAGCGCTGCAAAGGGTGGCACAACAACCGTCAAGGATGGCAAAATCTACATCAGCGGTGCCGACGAGGTTGTATTCTATGTAACAGCCGACACCGACTACAAGATAAACTTCGACCCCGACTTCAAAGACCCTAAAGCATACGTTGGCGTAAACCCCGATGAAACTACAGGCGAATGGATGAAAAATGCCGTTGCAAAAGGATACGATACTCTCTTCAAGGAACATTACGCCGACTACTCGGCACTCTTCGGCCGCGTGCAGTTGGACCTCAACCCCAACGCGCCGATGACACTCGAATATCCCGGAGTGAACGACCTTCCCACCCCCAAACGCCTTGCAAGTTACCGCAAGGGAAAAGCCGACTATGGTCTTGAACGTCTCTATTTCCAGTTCGGACGTTACCTGCTTATCGCAAGCTCGCGCCCCGGCAACATGCCCGCCAACCTGCAGGGTATGTGGCACAACAATGTCGATGGCCCCTGGCATGTCGACTACCACAACAATATCAATCTGCAGATGAACTACTGGCCCGCCTGTGCCACAAACCTCGACGAGTGCGTGCTTCCGCTGGTCGACTTCATACGCACACTCATCAAGCCGGGCGCTGTAACCGCACAGTCGTACTACGGCGCACGCGGATGGACAGCAGGAATTTCGGGTAACATCTTCGGATTCACCTCACCCTTCAGCAGCTACGATATGTCGTGGAACTTCAACCCCATGGCAGGACCGTGGCTCGCCACACACGTGTGGGACTACTACGACTACACACGCGACAAGAAATTCCTGAAAGAGATAGGATACGACATCATAAAGAGCAGCGCAATATTTGCGGTCGACTATCTGTGGAAGCGCGAGGACGGCAGCTACACCGCCGCCCCATCTACCTCGCCCGAACATGGTCCCATCGACAGCGGAGCAACATATGTGCACGCGGTAATCCGCGAAATTCTGCTCGACGCAATAGAGGCAAGCAAAGTGATGGGCACCGATGCAAAATTGCGCAAAGAGTGGGCACACGTGCTTAAAAACTTAGCACCCTACAAGATTGGCCGTTACGGACAGCTTATGGAGTGGAGCAAGGACATCGACGACCCCAAAGACCAGCACCGTCATGTGAACCATCTGTTCGGACTCCACCCCGGCCGTACAGTATCACCCGTTACCACTCCCGAACTTGCCGAAGCTTCGAAAGTTGTGTTGCAGCACCGCGGCGACGGCGCTACAGGCTGGAGCATGGGCTGGAAACTGAACCAATGGGCACGCCTGCACGACGGCAACCACGCATATACACTCTTCGGCAACCTGCTGAAAAACGGAACACTCGACAATCTGTGGGACACACACGCGCCCTTCCAGATTGACGGCAACTTCGGCGGAACAGCCGGAATCACCGAAATGCTCATGCAGAGCCACATGGGATTCATTCATCTGCTCCCCGCACTGCCCGACGCATGGAGCGAGGGACGCATAGCAGGCATCTGCGCCAAAGGAGGATTCGAGGTAGAGATTATCTGGCAGGAGGGCAAGCTCCGCGAGGTTGTTGTAACTTCGAAGAGCGGTTCGCGTTGCAATCTCAGATATGGCGATGCAACCTTGTCATTCAACACCAAGAAAGGAACAAGCTATCGCATAGCGTTCAAGGATGGCAAGTTGACAAGAATGTAAGGAGCTTAAAGGCTTAAAGGGCATTAAGGATTTTAGAGACCTTAAAGACCCTAAAGACTTTAAAGACACCATAGACATCAGCGCCTCCTTTAAGGAGGCGCTTTTTCAACCGATTGCATCAATCGTCGATATTCTTTACTTTGAAGTTCTTGTCGAATGTAAGTTCCAATTTGTTTGACAACTTCACTTCGTAGTCTCTGCGCTCGCGCTCAATCTTCAGGATTTTTGCATCGGGGAAGTTCTTCTTCACATAGTCGGCTATCGCTGAGGGAACTGCCGCAGAGGGGATTGCGGTGAATCGGCAATCAATCTCAACCCAGTCGCCATTCTTTATGAACTCTATCTTTGCACCATCAGCGAATACTATTTCGTAGTTGCGATCGAGGAAGTCGCGCTCCTCTTTTACGTAGGATACCTTAGCTGATGCGAAGTGCTTGTCGATGAACTGCTGAGCCTTTGCGGGAAGCTCGTTCTTTGTGATTACATAATCTCTGTCGGCACTTGCGGTGAGGATTCCCAGTGAGAAAACCAATGCTGTAACTAATAATACTCTTTTCATGATATTCATTTTTTAAAGGTTTATATTCGTTGTGTTGTTCTTTCTGCGAGCAAAGTAAAGAAAGGATTCTGAAAAGAATCTGAAACATCGAAAATTTCAGAAAAAATCAGGAACTTTTCCAATAAAATTTTATTAGTGTCCGGTAAACGTATTTAAGTCGTTTAAAGTTCAATATTTAAGTAACTAAAAGCCCCAATTCATTATTAAGACAAATTTAAGTCAATGATTGGAACTCCCTCGCCCTGCTAAGCCTCACAAGCTCGGCACTCCTTTGGAAAGCTAAAGCTTTCGTCGTCGCAAACATTGCTTATTACGCAATGTCCCTCTTCAAGAGGGAGAATATCATACATTCTTAATATTCAGAAATTTACATTCCTCCTCTTGAAGAGGAGGTGGATTCAACAGCGTCAGCGGTTGAAGACGGAGGAGTTCAAAACATAAGCAGAATAAAAATTTACCGGACACCAATAATAAAATTTAAACGGTTTCTTAAACAGCTTCTGAATATATATATTACTTTTGTGTCGTTACAATACACATTTAGATAGTGATTATTAGTTCGATACGGAACGCACTTAATACACATCCCCATCGTTATTCGACTGATTGTAAAAGAGTATTTACTATACATATGCCGAACCTGCGTTATTATACGGTTATTTAATGAATTATTTTGTAAAATTTTAAGAAGCCATGTTGCATAAAATCCTAACACATACATTACTACTGTTTTTCTTGGTCTCCTGCACCGACGACATAGACAAGAGCAACCGCTTCACTTTCACAGGTGAGACGATGGCTGACTTTTTGCTCAACCGCAACGAAGAATATTCACATTTCATCAACATGCTGCAACGCGCCGACCTATTCGGTCTGCTAAATACATACGGTCAATACACACTGTTTTTGCCCGACAACGGGGCGGTGGAAAAGTATCTGCAAGAAAAGGAGAGCATCTACCACGCAACTAAAGAAACAGAAAGCCCCATTTGGACGGGAATAACTTCGCCGTTTGTTGAGGAGCTGAGCGATTCGATGGCAAATGTCATAGTCCGCAATCATTTGGTCGAAGGCAACTACCTGACAGCCTCTTTCGATGACGGTACACTACCGCGATGGAACTTCTACGACCGCTATTTGGGAATATCATTCGAGCCCACAGAAGAGAGTTTTTATATAAAAGTCAATACTGCATCCAAGATAATCGACGGCGACAATCAGGTAGAGAACGGCATAATACACATAGTCGATAGGGTTATCGAGGTCACAAACAACACCCTGCCGGAGCAGATTGCCGAATACAGTTTCTTCAGTCTCTTCAGCAAGGCATTGGACGCAACAGGATTACGCGACTCACTGCATCTGTTCATTGACGACAATTACACTCCCCTGGACATAGACTACACTCCACTGAAGAAATATCACAAATACACAGCTTTCATAGAGACAGACGAGGTCTTTAACAGCGCAGGCATATATACCCTTGAGAATCTCTACGCCTTTGCAGAAAAATGGTACGGCACCGAGGATAGAGACAACTACAAAAGCCCACGAAATGCACTCTACAAGTTCGTCGCCTACCATTTTGTGCCACGCGAACTTGCATACAACAAAATAATACCTTTGAGATTGGGATTGAATGGAGAATACTCCATAAATGACTATATTGTCGAAGGATACGACTGCCACGACTACTTCGAGACAATGATGGGACGGTTGATGAAGGTAACAAAGCCATTGAGTACTCCTGAAGGCATTTATGTCTATATCAATCGTCCTGTGGATGGACGAATCTAAAATCATGAAATGCGACGCCACATGAATGTGCGTCTCATCGAACCTACAGAATTCATACAGGCAAAGGAAGAGTATTCGCATTTTAACGCCTACGCCCTGAACGGAATAATACAGCCTATTGACAGAGTGCTCATCTACAACGATGACGAAATGTCGGGAAATATCCTTAACGAACGTATGCGTTTTGACTTTTCATCGCTGCTTCCCGAACTTTCGTGCAATGGCATAAGGCACACCGATGCTTTTTATCTTCCCTATTCCTATTGCCGGGGAATTGTAAACAATTCCTACTCGTCAGACTGTTTCGTCTATTCAATAATTCCTACCTGCATGGCATTCGACTGCATTAGAGCCGAGAAAATGTTCGACATCTCTTTCCGTTTGCCACAATTGCCTTCCCGTACATACGAAATACGTTTGAGCGTGCATCTTCAGTCGAACGATTTTCAATGGACAAATGCTGTCATGCAGCCCTATCTTGATGACAAGCCTTGCTCGCTCCCGATAGATACAAGATTGTCGTACTACAATCCCAAAGTAGGTTGGAAGGCAGATAGTGCAACTGTTGACAATGGCGTGGAGAATGACCGTCAGATGCGAAACCGCGAATGGATGAAAGGACCCGACTCATTCAAAATATTCAGCAGTGGAGAATATATACCCTCGCGCACCTGTAGCAGCGATCTACGGAAGATTGTAACCAAAGCCTATCTTGGCGAAGGAGAACATTGGTTGCGATTCAAGAATCTGAATGAGAATTGCGAAAGCTTTGTTTTCGATTATTTAGAATTGGTACCTTTGCACATAGTAAACAACCCCATCAAACCCGAAGATAGGCACTGAAATTTAGAAGCTGCGTAACAGCTTCTAAAGTCCCTATAGACCCTAAAGACCTTAAAGACTTTAAAGACCTTAAAGACACCATAAACATCAGCGCCTCCTTTCCCACGGGAAAGGAGGCGCTTTTTCTACCGATTGCATCAATCGTCGATATTCTTTACTTTGAAGTTCTTGTCGAATGTAAGTTCCAATTTGTTTGACAACTTCACTTCGTAGTCTCTGCGCTCGCGCTCAATCTTCAGGATTTTTGCATCGGGGAAGTTCTTCTTCACATAGTCGGCTATCGCTGAGGGAACCGCCGCAGAGGGGATTGCGGTGAATCGGCAATCAATCTCAACCCAGTCACCGTTCTTTATGAACTCTATCTTTGCACCATCGGCGAATACTATTTCGTAGTTGCGGTCGAGGAAGTCGCGCTCCTCTTTTACGTAGGATACCTTAGCTGATGCGAAGTGCCGGTTGATGAACTGCTGAGCCTTTGCGGGAAGCTCGTTCTTTGTGATTACATAATCTCTGTCGGCACTTGCGGTGAGGATACCCAATGAGAAAACCAATGCTGTAACTAATAATACTCTTTTCATGATATTCATTTTTTAAAGGTTTATATTCGTTGTGTTGTTCTTTCTGTGAGCAAAGTAAAGAAAGGATTCTGAAAAGAATCTGAAACATTCGAAAATTTCAGAAAAAATTCAAGAAAAGCAGAAAATCACTCCATTTGCATTGTAAATTAAGTAATTTTACCTATCTTTGCACCCGCTTTCGGCGTAATCGCTGTCAAGGAAGAGTAACTTGGTATGTTGCGCTGGAGAGATGAACAATTTTTTAATACCAATACAATGGATTTACTTAAAATTGCTAAAGAAGCATTTGCAACAGACGTTAAACGCGAGTTGGATTTTCATCCCGGTGACACAATCACAGTAGCTTACAAGATTATCGAGGGTACAAAAGAGCGTATTCAGATGTATCGCGGTGTTGTTATCCGCATCTGCGGACACGGCGAGGAGAAACGTTTCACTGTACGTAAGATGTCAGGAACAGTAGGCGTAGAGCGTATCTTCCCCTTGAACTCACCTTCTATCGACAGCATCACTGTCAACAAGTACGGTCGTGTTCGTCGCGCAAAACTTTACTACTTGCGTGCACTCACAGGAAAGAAAGCTCGTATCAAAGAGATCAAGCGATAATCTACCTGTCGCAAAACATAAAAGGCTGCCTCAAAAGGCAGCTTTTTATGTTCAGGAAGGTTCTATAACACCATTTATAACTCCATCCTCTAATTGTACGGGACAGACGAGAGGGAATTTGTAGAAATCAGTTTAACTGCAAAATCCCTATCCCTAATATCCACCAACACAAAAACCTCACCACCCAAAGTAGCATACGGCGAAGTTACCGCCGAGAGCGTCTCATTCTCCAACATACTCACAATATGATTCGCCTCCAACAAGCCCTGTATCACCTGCGCCTGCCACAGGCTGCCGCTGAAAACCTTTACAAGTTTATTCTGTGATCTCCTGTCTGACATAATTATACCTCCTTATATTTTAAGAAACACCACCCCACCGAGGGGATTACAAATAAAAACACACACATCGACACTATTGTTGTCGGTTTAGGCCGCAAAGCACCGCACGCAACAAAACGACTTTACAAATGTAACAGCTAAAAAGCATTCGTACAACCCTGAGGAGTAAAAAAACAAAAGCCCGACACTGCACAAAAAAAAAGGAAAGAAAATCTACTCCAAAAGTTGCGGTTAAACGAGCGCAATGTAAGCTTGCTTACAATTGCAATGCGAGTGCATCCTATCTTATTAAAATAAAATTCAAACAGCTTCTAAAACAGAGATAAAAAGAGAATTTCAGGAAAAAAATGTAGAAAAATCTACAAAAACAGAGTTTTAGAGTAAAAAAACAGCTCTAAAAATTTGCAGGTAATAAAAATTGTTGTACCTTTGCATCCGCTTAGGACACATAACGCCAAAGCAATTCACCGAAAGGTACTTCAAAGGCCGGCCCATTCGTCTATCGGCTAGGACGCAAGATTTTCATTCTTGAAAGAGGGGTTCGATTCCCCTATGGGCTACAGTAAAAATCAAAAAAACAGAATTTAAAGATGGCAAACCATAAATCGTCACTTAAAAGAATCAGACAGACAGAGAAGAGAAACCTTCGCAATCGTTACTACGGCAAGAACATGCGTTCAGCTGTTCGCAGCCTGCGTGCTATGACAGACAAAGAGCAAGCTTTGGCTAAATACCCCGAAGTACAGAAGATGCTTGACAGATTGGCAAAGAAAGGTTTGATTCACAAGAACAAGGCTGCAAACCTCAAGTCTGGTTTGTGTGCTACAATCGCAAAATTAGCCTAATTAATATACAATATATTTACCAAGCTAAAGGTCGGATTTTCATCCGGCCTTTTTGTATTGACAGATACTCATCTCCAACAATAAAACAACAAACCACCACCTCGGCACGGCAGATAACCCAATAAGAGAAGAAAGCGGAACTCTTTTTTTTACACATACACCCACAGGCTTCCCCTATTTTATAGGGGAAAATCTTGCAAAAGAGAACAAAATCCACTATCTTTGTTCAGTTATACCGACAACATAAAACAGACATGAGCGAAGAAAAAGAGATAACAACCGCGGCCAACTATTCGGCCGACAGTATTCAAGTACTTGAAGGACTCGAAGCAGTCCGCAAACGCCCCGCCATGTACATTGGCGATGTAGGCGAAAAAGGTCTCCACCACTTAGTATACGAAGTAGTAGACAATGCCATTGACGAAGCAATGGCAGGTTACTGCACACACATAGAAGTAAGCATCAACGAAGGCAATTCGATAACCGTACAGGACAACGGTCGCGGTATCCCCGTAGACATGCACGAAAAGGAGCACAAGTCAGCCCTCGAAGTCGTAATGACAGTGCTCCATGCTGGCGGTAAGTTCAACAAGGATTCATACAAAGTATCCGGAGGTCTCCACGGAGTAGGTGTATCCTGCGTGAACGCCCTCTCAAAGGCCATGAAGACACAGGTATTCCGCGACGGCAAAATCTACGAGCAGGACTACTCATGCGGAAAGCCCCTCAACGAAGTACATCAGGTGGGCGAAACGACCCTGCGCGGAACACGTCAGACATTCACCCCGGATGACTCGATTTTCATCGTATCGGAGTACAAATACGACATCCTCGCAGCCCGTCTGCGCGAGCTTGCCTATCTGAACGCAGGCATCTCCATCACACTCACCGACAAACGCACCACTGACGAGAACGGCGAGTACAGAAGCGAGCACTTCCACTCAAACGAAGGCCTTAAGGAATTCGTAAAATACATAGACGCATCACGCACACCCCTCATTGGCGATGTAATCTACCTGAACACCGAAAAGCAGGACATCCCCATCGAAGCAGCCATCATATACAACAACGGCTACAGCGAAAATGTCTATTCATACGTAAACAACATCAACACCATAGAGGGAGGTACACACCTTGCCGGTTTCCGCCGTGCTCTCACACGTACCCTCAAGAAATACGCCGACGACACAAAAGCCCTTGAAAAGGCAAAAGTTGAAATCTCAGGCGAAGACTTCCGCGAAGGCCTCACAGCTGTAATTTCGGTAAAGGTAGCAGAGCCTCAGTTCGAAGGACAGACCAAGACCAAGCTCGGCAACAACGAAGTAACAGGTGCCGTAGATCAGGCTGTCGGCGAAGCACTTACCTACTACCTCGAAGAGCACCCCAAAGAGGCCAAGATGATAGTAGACAAAGTAATTCTTGCCGCCACCGCACGTATAGCAGCACGCAAAGCACGCGAAAGCGTACAGCGCAAGAGCCCCATGGGCGGTTGCGGAATGCCCGGTAAGCTCGCCGACTGTTCAGACAAAGACCCCGCAAACTGCGAGCTGTTCCTCGTCGAGGGAGACTCTGCGGGCGGTTCGGCAAAACAGGGTCGCAAAAACAAGTTCCAGGCCATACTTCCCTTGCGCGGTAAGATTCTGAACGTAGAGAAAGTGATGTGGCACAAAGCTTTCGAAAGCGACGAGGTGAACAACATCATCCAAGCCATCGGAGTACGCTTCGGACTTGACAGCGAAGACAGCAAGAAGGCCAACATCGACAAGCTCCGCTACCACAAGATAATCATTATGACCGATGCCGACGTCGATGGTTCACACATCGACACCCTCATCATGACACTCTTCTTCCGCTACATGCCCGAACTTATCGAAGGAGGCTACCTCTACATAGCCAACCCGCCCCTCTATCTATGCTCAAAAGGCAAAATAAAGGAATACTGCTACAACGAAGAGGCACGCCAGCGCTTCATCGACAAGTATGGCAACGGCAACGAAAAGGAGATTTCCACACAGCGCTACAAAGGTCTTGGAGAGATGAACCCCGAACAGCTTTGGGAGACAACCATGAACCCCGAGACACGTATCCTCAAGCAGGTAACCATCCGCGACGCTGTTGAGGCAGACACCATCTTCTCGATGCTCATGGGCGACGACGTAGGCCCCCGCCGCGAATTTATCGAGAAAAACGCGACATACGCCAACATCGACGCATAAGCACAATATCCACAGGAGGCTGTTCAAAGACACATTTGAGCAGCCTCTTAAATTATGAAAAATGATTATGCGATATTATACCTAAAAAGTACAACCCCATCCTTCAATGGATAAAAAACTATTCTAAAAAGTTCCTGCCCTTAAAGGGGAGGTGGATTCAAAAACGACTGTTTTTGAAGACGGAGGGGTTTTCCTCGCGTAGTATGGTTTATTGTAGTACGATGGGTTAAGAACCCCCTCCGAACTTTTTTCTCGGAAAAAAGGAAGACCTCACATGCGTTCGGCACTCCTTTGGGAATATAAATATTCCGTCGTCGCAAGCAACGCTCCATTCCGCGTTGCCCCCCTTTAAGAGGGACAGCTTTTCAAGTTACTTCCACCGACATTGCAATGCAACGTTGCACTTTAGGTAATATATTTGATAATCATTTATAAAATACACACAATGAAACACCACCTTATCGCCACCCTGCTGCTCGCATACACCGCAACCGCCACAGCACAGGATATATTCAAAGGCTACATAAACATAGAAGAGGCCGACAGCACAATAGCTGTAGACCTCATGTACGCAAAGGCCGACAATTTTGTAGGCGAAAAGATGTACAACTTCACAGAAGCCTATCTCCACCCACACGCAGCCGAAGCCCTCAAACGGGCAAGCAGACTGCTGCGGACAACGCACCCCCATCTGCGCTTGATAATATACGACGCAGCACGCCCAATGCACGTACAGCAGAAAATGTGGAACAAGGTAAAAGGCACCCCTCAGCAGAACTATGTAAGCAACCCTGCCAACGGCGGAGGATTGCACAACTACGGCCTTGCGGTAGACATAAGCATCATCGACAGCAACGGCGACACCCTGCCAATGGGCACCACCGTGGACGCACTCACACCACTGAGCCACATAGACAAGGAGCAGGAACTTGTAAGTAAAGGAAAAATATCGTCCGAAGCTGCACACAACCGCGCACTCCTGCGCACAATAATGAAAAAAGCAGGCTTCCGCCCGCTACGCAGCGAATGGTGGCACTTCAACTACACCACACGCGCCAATGCCCGCGCCAACTACAAGGCTATCCCTTGAGCAAAGCCCCGTCCCTGACCTTACGCAACAAGTCGGACGAGAAAAGGAACTCATTCAGCACATCGTTATTGCTGTAAAGTATTTCATCTTTGGTACCCTCCCATGCCTTGCGGCCTCCGGCAAGAAAGATTATATTATCGCCGATACCCATCACGGAATTCATATCATGGGTGTTCACAATGGTGGTAATACCATACTCCTCGGTGATATTATGGATAAGTTCATCAATTATTAGAGAAGTTTTGGGATCGAGTCCCGAATTGGGTTCATCGCAGAAAAGATAGCGAGGTTCCAACGCTATAGCTCTTGCAATGGCCGCACGCTTCTGCATACCGCCCGAGAGTTCAGAAGGGCTTTTGTATTGCGCATCAAGCAGGTTCACCCTTTCGAGGCAGAAACGCGCACGCTTCAACCTGTCATCAAAAGGCTTATCGGAGAACATATCCAGCGGGAACATCACATTCTCAAGCACACTCATCGAGTCGAACAGCGCCGCACTCTGGAAAAGCATACCCATCTCCCTGCGCAGCATAAGACGCTCCTTCTTCTTCAGGGTAATCATATCCCTGCCATCGTAAAGCACCTTGCCCGAATCGGGAACAAGAAGCCCCACAATGCACTTCAGTAGCACAGTCTTTCCTGCACCGCTGAGACCTATTATCAGATTGGTCTTGCCATTGTCGAAGGTGGCGTTTATATCGTCAAGCACCACCTGACTTTCGAACCTCTTGGATATGGATTCAAGCCTTATCATTGCATCAGAAGTTGGGTTAATACAATATCGGCAAACAGTATAAGCACACTGCAACTGACAACAGCATCGGTACTTGCCTTACCCACCTCTATGGAGCCGCCACCCACGTAGTAACCGTAGAAAGAGGCCACGGATGTAATAATATAGGCAAAGAAGAGCGCCTTTATAATGCTGCACCAGATGAACCACTGCGAAAATTCATACTGCAATCCATACGTAAGGTCGTCGGGCGTCATTATACCCGTAAAGGCGCAAATACCGTAAGCACCCATCACTCCGGCAAAGATACTGAAGATGACCAGCGCCGGGATAATGGATACAAGAGCCACTATCTTGGGGAATATAAGGTAATTGGCCGAATTTACGCCCATAATCTCAAGGGCATCAATCTGTTGCGTAACCCTCATGGCACCAATCTCCGAAGTGATATTGGAGCCGACCTTGCCCGAGAGAATCAGACACATGATGGACGAAGAAAACTCCAACAGCATAATCTCGCGCGTGGCATATCCCACCACAAATTTGGGCATCCACGAACTCTCCACGTTCAGTTTCATCTGAATGCAGATTACAGCGCCTATGAAAAAAGATATCAGCAATACGATGGGAATGGAGTTTATACCCAACTGAAGAACCTCGCGCAGATACTGTCTGAAGAACATACGCCAACTGTCGGGACGCGCAAAGACACGTCTCATCAGAATAAGATACTTACCAAAAGTCCCGATGGAATCGACAATAATCATCAGCTATAAGGCATTAGGGAGGTTCTATAAATTTTCGCAAAGGTAACTCATTTTATCGGTAAAGAGGGCAGGGAACCATGCAATAATAACATATTTTACCATTTGACAGAGCTTCGGAGTGGAATTTGCTATATAAAAAGCGTTAAAAAGCATACGTAATTCACAAAAAGAGATTACCTTTGCAACCGAAAAGAAGAGACACTCTTCGTGTGGAAAGATTTGGGCTGCTTGCAACCACGGTAAAAAATGCTAAAAACCTTGTCTGTCAAGGTCTCATATGGCACATTATTTGCACATCTGCACGCATCCCGATCATATTTTCATTCCGAAATTATTAACCGCCGTAAAAAAGTACGGCACAAAGTTATTCATTATATAATATGGGATACCTATTTACATCAGAGTCAGTATCGGAGGGACACCCCGACAAAGTAGCCGATCAGATTTCGGACGCAGTGCTCGACGAGCTTATCGCATTTGATGCACAGTCGAAAGTAGCTTGCGAAACATTGGTAACAACAGGCCAGGTGGTACTTGCCGGAGAGGTAAAATCATCGGCATACGTCGACCTTCAAGAGATTGCCCGCCGCGTAATCAACCGCATAGGATACACCAAGAGCGAATATATGTTCGATGGAAATTCATGCGGCATCTTCTCGGCCATCCACGAGCAGAGCGCCGACATTTCTCGCGGCGTAGAGCGCGAGAATCCTATGGATCAGGGCGCCGGCGACCAGGGAATGATGTTCGGATACGCCATCAACGAGACAGAGAACTACATGCCCGTATCGCTCGACCTCTCACACCTCATCCTCACAGAGCTTGCAGCCATCCGTCGTGAGGGCAAGGAGATGACCTATCTGCGTCCCGACTCAAAAAGTCAGGTAACAGTGGAGTATGACGACAACAACCGCCCGGTACGCATCGACACAATCGTTGTATCTACACAGCACGACGACTTTGTAGCCCCCGCCGACACAGCAGAAGGCACACAGGAGGCTGCCGACGCCTCACAGATTGCTAAGATACGCGAAGATGTTATAAACATCCTCATGCCCCGCGTAAAGGCAAAGATAAACACACCCTCAGTGCTCGCCCTCTTCGACGAGAGCATCAAATACCACGTCAACCCCACCGGTAAATTCGTAATCGGCGGCCCCCACGGCGACACAGGTCTCACCGGCCGCAAGATTATCGTAGACACATACGGCGGCAAGGGTGCACACGGCGGCGGCGCATTCAGCGGCAAGGACCCCTCGAAGGTTGACCGCAGCGCAGCATACGCAGCACGCCACATTGCAAAGAACATGGTAGCAGCAGGAGTAGCCGACGAAATGCTCATACAGCTCTCATACGCCATCGGTGTTGCACAGCCCGTAAGCGTATTCGTAAACACATACGGCACAGCCAAAGTTGCCATGAGCGACGGAGAGATTGCAAAGAAGGTAGCACAGCTGTTCGACCTGCGCCCCAAAGCCATCGAAGAGCGCCTGAAACTGCGCAACCCCATCTACAGCGAGACAGCAGCATACGGCCACATGGGACGCACACCCGAGGTTGTAACAAAGACCTTCACATCGCCCTACCTTCCCTCAAAGACAATGGAAGTAGAGCTCTTCACATGGGAGAAGCTCGACTATGTAGATGCAATCAAGGAGGCATTCTCGCTGGCTATCTAACAGGCAATCAATAAACAGAGAGGAATGCTCGGACTTAAAGACCTGATAAACAGATACAGACACAACAAAGGCTTCGGAGTGCAATCTCCGAAAGCCTTTCATTTCGTCACATCCGTACTCAGGGAGAAGCATCCTTATTACGCCTACAGACAGATAAACAGCATTGCATCAAAGTGCGGTGGCAGAGCCTCGCATTGCAGAATGCTGTTCCGCATAACCAACTATGCCCGGCCGTGCAACATAATAATGTTCGCACCGCAAGGTGTCGCTGCCTGCGCCATAAGCTCTGCCGCAAGCAATGTACCCGCATACATCCTCAATGCCAAAGGGACAGCCAACAGCCCCGAAGCGGCAAAGATTCTCGATGAGCGCGGATGCACCAAGCACAGCGGCGACATAGGACCGGTGCTCGAAAAAGAGAAACAGATAGGACTGCTCTATGTTGGTCGCTCATTCTCCTATGCATCGGTAGTTGAGGAGGCCATCAAACATACCACCCCCGACTCTGTTATTATCGTAGAGGAGATACACACGACACCCGAAATAACAAAATGGTGGCAAAGCATCAAGGAGCATCCCGCAGTGGTAGTAAGCTACGACCTCTACAGCATGGGCATACTATTCTTCGACAAGAAGTACAAAAAACAGCACTACACACTGAAAATGTAGTAGCAAGAAACAAATGAAAAAGGCGCATATATACACCACAAAGGGCGACTGCGGCGAGACCTCGCTGCTACATGGCGAGCGAGTGCCGAAAGACAGCATCCGCGTGGAGGCCTACGGCACAGTGGACGAACTGTCGGCTGTACTCGGATTCCTGCAAGCCGAAACGGAGGGCAACAACTGCTCGGCAATGCTTGCCGAAGTACAGAATAATCTCTTCGCCATAGCTGCCACACTTTCAGACACAGCCTGCCCCGAAGCAGCCATAGGCACAGAAGCGGTAAAAGCACTGGAGAGAGCCATTGACAGCCTCGAAGAGACACTGCCACCGTTGAAAGGATTCGCCCTCCCCTCCCCTGTTGGCGCATCACTATGGGCAAACCTCTGCCGCACAGTGTGCCGCAGAGCCGAAAGACGCATAGTAACCCTTGCCCACAGTGAAAATATTCCACCGTTGCTGACGGAATATATGAACCGCCTTTCGGACTATTTTTTCCTGCTTTCGCGCCAACTTGCATCCGGCAACGAAAAAATATGGAAAAGTCCTTGCAAATAAGGCAAAATGCTATATTTTTGCAAACTCATTTAAGCACATAGCCTGTTTAGGCAAAGATGCTTAGGAACAAATATTTAATAACAAGATAATTTAATTAAAGATATGTATTGGACACTTGAACTTGCATCGAAATTGGAGGATGCACCCTGGCCCGCAACAAAAGACGAGCTCATCGACTACGCAGTACGTTCGGGCGCACCTATGGAAGTAATAGAGAACCTTCAGGAGATAGAGGACGAAGGAGAAACATACGAAAGCATCGAGGACATTTGGCCCGATTACCCCAGCAGCAATGAGGACTTTTTCTTCGACGAGGAGGAGTATTAAACATTCAATTAAGGTAAATAACCAAAATATCAACAATTTACAAAGACCGACGGGGCAGTTCCCTCGGTCTTTTTTGTCTAAATACTGCCCAAAAACTGCCAAGCAATGTCCCGCTTCGGTGGTGGCAACCGACAGGAGAAAAAGAAGACCGTGATAGAGAAGTTGAAGGTATTTTTTGAGAAATATTTCGGTGTAATCTAAATAATATTGACAACAATATGAAAGAAGATATAATACTATACGAATCGGGTGATGGCAATATAAAAGTGTCATTGTTTGCACGTGATGGTTCTGTGTGGTTGAACCAATCACAACTTGCAGAACTTTTTGCCACCTCTAAACCCAATATCAATATTCACATAACGAATATATTAAAGGACAAAGAGTTAGATGCTAATTCAGTTATTAAGGATTACTTAACAACTGCCTCTGATGGCAAGAATTATAAGGTTAAGTTCTACTCTTTGGAAATGATAATGGCACTCGGTTTCAGAGTGCGTTCAGTAAGGGGTGTCCAGTTCAGACAGTGGGCAAACCAACATTTGAGGGATTTCTTGCAAAAAGGATTCATTATTGATGATGAGCGTTTGAAGAACCCCGATGGTCGTCCCGACTACTTTGATGAGTTGCTTGCTCGTATCAGGGATATTAGGGCATCGGAAAAGCGATTCTATCAAAAGGTTAGGGATTTGTTTGCGCTGAGTGTGGATTATGACAAGACAGACAAGGCAACACAGATGTTCTATGCTACTACCCAGAACAAACTTTTATATGCCATTACAGGACAGACAGCCGCTGAAATCATTACAAGCAGAGCAGATGCGAATAGTGCCAATATGGGATTGACATCTTGGAAAGGCAATATTGTCAGAAAGCAAGATATAATAATTGCTAAGAACTACCTTAATGAAGATGAACTTGATTCGTTGAACAGACTTGTAGTTATCTTTCTTGAAACTGCCGAGTTCAGAGCAAAGAACCGTCAAGGTCTGACAATGGATTTTTGGAGAGAGAATGTTGATAAGATTCTTTTGTCAAACGACCAAAAATTACTTGTCGGTGCAGGTAGTGTGAGCAACTTGCAAATGGAATCCTTTGTTCATAAGGTTTATGATGAGTTCGATAAAAGACGTAAGCAGTTCGAAGCAGAGGAGGCGGACAGAGAGGATATGTTAGACCTTTTGGATTTAGAGAAGGAGTTGAAGAAACGAAACTGAAAAATATTTCAGTGTATAAAAAAAATAATTATTTTTTTGTTGGTTTATCCTCCACGAAGAAGAGGAGTAGTAGATTTTGAGACAATTTTAGAGTAATTAAAAAGGCGTTTCGGCACTGTCCAATATACCAGAGACTGCCCCAACGAGATAGTCAGTTATATATAATTGTCTATCAGGGGAGTAAAATGGGCCCAAGACTTCTTCGACGAGGAGGAGTATTAGAATTTCATCAGAATATAAATAGCTGATATTCAAAAGGGAAATAAGTAAAGACAAACTTATTTCCCTTTTTTTTACTTATTAAGAATTGCTGATTTTTAATAGCTTTTAATTATCTTTGCGTTTAAAGCAATAAAAATTACGTCATGAACGACATGAATAGAATAAAAGTAGTTCTTGTAGAAAAGAAGAAAACTAGTAAATGGCTTGCGGAAGTTTTAGGCAAAAACCCTGCAACAATTTCTAAATGGTGTACTAATACATCCCAGCCCGATGTGGCAACACTCCGAGAAATAGCTCGAGTACTCGATATAGATGTAAAAGAGCTTCTTAACTCTACAAAATAATCCTCTATCTTCATATGATAGCAATATATTATGGCAAAAAAGAAAAATAAAGTAGAAGAATCTCTGGTTCCCAAAGACGAGAAAACCCTTAAAATGGAAGGCGTACAGAATCTGTACAACTTCCTATTTGAGGCATGCAACATATTGCGTGGTCCTGTAAACTAAGCTAACTTCAAAGATTATATAACACCTTTTTTCTGATTAAAACGCATATCTCACCAAGTGGAGCTGCAGTATTCTGTCTGGGTCGTTCTTCGAACGGTTGGTCAGCTTGGATAAGCAATATTGATAAGAAGAAAGCTAAAACATTAAATCAACTCTATAGAAACAAAGAATAGCTATGAGTAACACTCAATACACATCAAACTCTAACTTCTGCCCAAAACCTGTTGCAGAGTTAATCACGACAAAGTATCACTTTGTCATCCCTTCCTACCAGCGTGGTTATCGTTGGGAGGAAAAACAGGTTATTGACCTATTGGAAGACATTTGTGAGTTTGCTAAACAGGATACAGAGGATAGTTATTACCTACAGCCACTCGTCGTAAAACCTTGCAAGTGGACAGATACTGATGGCGTACAGATTGATGCCTGGGAAGTTTTGGATGGGCAGCAACGTTTAACCACCCTTAGATTGATATTGATGTTCATATTTGAATATGGTTTGATGCCTTTAGAAAAGAAGATATTCACACCCGATAAGATTTACAATCTGACCTATACTAATCGCCCTCAGTTGGATTTTGAAAACCCCAAACCTCAAGACAACATAGACAGTTACTATCTGGCTGTTGCCAAGAATGTGATTGAGAAATGGTTTACGAATCACATCTATGACGGTGTAATGAATTCAATCAAAGACTGTTTACTTCTTCCTAATAATAGCAAGCAAGTAAAGTTCATTTGGTATGTGGTTTCAGAAGAGAAGCAAGCCATTGAAAGCATACAGGTGTTTAACAGACTTAACAAAGGAAAAATCAGTCTTACAAGTTCAGAACTTATCAAGGCATTGTTTATCATGGATAGAAATATCCTATCTAATAACGATCGAGTCGAAGCTGACAAACTGGCATTGGATTGGAACATCATGGAGCGTCAGTTTCAGGATGATAAGTTCTGGTACTTTATTAGCAACAGCAATGATAGTCATCAGACGAGAATAGATGTATTGTTTGACTTTGTAACAGAGAAACCAACTGACCACGCGGATAAAGATTATTCGTATCGTCTATTCCAGAACCTATATGACTATTGCAGAGCACAAGAACGTAAAGATGATTCTGTAGAACTTAAACAACTATGGAAGAAACACGGTATTGACAACATGCGTGCTGCTTGGGAGCATGTCATAAAAACTAATGACAGGTTGATTGCCTGGTACGAAAACAACTTATACTATCACTATGTTGGTTATCTGGTAAGTATTGGCAATCAACCTCTTGATATCTACAATAAGCTAGAATACGCCAAGCAACAGTTTTCTGGCAGAGAGTGGACAAATGATGATACCGAGAAAGAGTTCCATAAACTAATTATGGATAGCTTCAAAGACAAAGGTAATTATCTCAACGCAGCCAGCATTGACGGTTTTGAATACGGCTCAAAGTATGTGTTCCGTCTATTGCTTTTGTTCAATGTAGAGACAAGTCGCCAGAAGGGACAGCGCTTTGCATTCGACTCATTCAAGAAAGAAAAATGGGACATTGAACATATTGACTCTCAGAACAACGCATCATTAGTTGAACACGAAGACCGTTTGCGCTGGTTGAATAATGTGGCTTATATTCTTGGAATAGAATCAAAACTGAATGAAAGAAAGGCAACAGCAAAGCCACTATACGATAAATGCATGGATTTTATTCCAAAGTATGAAGCTAATCTTAGGGGAACTGGCATTGACAAACAATACACCGATTTCTGTAAAGAAGTACTTGAATACTTCTCTGCCGGTGATGGTGCAATAAAGAATAAGGATAGTATAGGCAATCTGACTTTGCTTGATTATAAGACTAATAGAGAGTATCAAGATGCACCATTCCCATATAAGCGCCACTGCATTATCCGCGAAGATAAAGCCGGAAAACGCTTTATGCCTATAGGTACACGAAATGTATTCTTGAAATACTACTCGAACTCTAACACAGAATCATCCTTCATAGATGCAATGCGATGGAGTATGCCTGACTTTGATGGCTATCTAAGGGAGATACACAACACGGTTGATGTTATCTTCAATGTGTTTAACTCTAATTCTACAGAAACTTATGAGCGATAATATAGATAAAATGTGTTTCGTTGATCTTATTAAGAAAGGTAAGATACGCATACCACAGATACAACGTGACTATGCACAGGGACGTAAGAACAAAGAGGTGAAGGAAATCCGTAACCATTTTGTACGTAGCCTTTTGCTTGTAGTAACAGGCAAAAAGGCTGAAACACAACTTGACTTTGTGTATGGTAGTGATAGAAAAAACGCTTTTGAACCTCTCGATGGTCAGCAGCGTTTGACTACCTTGTTTATCCTGCATTGGGTGTTAGACGTCGATTTGCAGACAGCCGAAGGTGAATCTATATTGACATATGAAACTCGTAATACCTCAGAGGCGTTCTGTAAAGAATTGGTTCACCATAATGCAAAGCAGTTTGTGAATGAAGCTGCTGAAAAGACAAAAGAGTCAAAGAAAAAAGCTGATGAAGAAAGAAGTAAACCAGAAGAGCAGCGTGATACCTCAAAACTGAAAGCACATATCCATACACCATCTGAAATTATCCAAAATAGAGATTGGTTCCAATGGGGATGGCGTTTTGATCCTACCATCAACTCTATGCTTGTAATGATAGACACTATCTGTGAACAGATGGATTGGACATTGGATTTGGATACTTGTCAGGCTAGATTGAACAATATCACCTTTAATCATCTTGACTTGGGCGAGATGGGCATGTCTGATGAGTTGTTCATCAAGATGAATGCAAGAGGAAAGCTTCTCTCTGATTTTGACAAGTTGAAATCTACACTTGAGGAAGAAATTCAATTGCAGCAAGGAGAAGTGAATTGTGATGGCAAGAAACTTGCTGATTCATACATAGAACATGCTTGGCGTGAGAATATGGATGGAAAGTGGATAGATTTGTTTTGGCAGAAGTATGCAAGTGCAGTTATGACGCAGATTCCTTCTGATGATAATAAAAAAGAGAGACTTGCCGCTGCAAAGGAAACTGAAAAAAGATTGAAGATATTTCTGTTGCGTATGATTGCAATGCAGTTGTTTGCAAAAGTACCTAGCATAGATTTGTCGAATGACTTTGAGAAACCAGATGATGATGACGAGGAAGCAATGCGTCTATATGAAATCAGAAAGAATAGTATATATAATTTGCATGAAACCCTGTTTGAGTCTTCATATAATGTCAATGAATCAGATCTAGATGATTTGTTAATCGCATACCAGAATTATCTCGTTGACTGGAGAAGTAGCGACAGCAATATATTGCCTAGTTATTGCACAATCATTGATTTCAGAGAGCTCATAAATGATATTAACTTATGGATTATTGATAAAGGTGAAGGGCAATATACGGATGTAACAACATTATTGCCTCTGGATTCGTTCTTCGATAACAATGAGTATACCTATTTCTCTCATTTAGTTGGCGATAACATTAGTAATGATACCCTTGCCACATTGTATTCATTGCAATGCTTCCTGAAGCTCTACCCATATAGGTCCGACTCGGAGGCTTGGTGCTTGAACTTTGAGGAATGGACACGTATGTCTCGAAACGTATTTAAGTTCGATAACAATACTGACCGTATCAATAAACGGAAGGATGCTTCGGATGCATTTGGAGCTGTATTCAGTATGGTTTCGGATATGAAACGCTATCATGAAGATAATGGTATAGACCTTTATGAAAACAATGCTGCAGTATTGTTATTCCTCAAACAACTTAATCACCCATACAAGGGTATTGACAATAAGTCTTTGGAGGAAGAAGAGGATAAGGCAAAATTGCGACTTATTGACAACGAAGGTATTATTAATGTTTCCTGGACAGATGCAATAAGAAATGCTGAAAGGAATCCATATTTATGGGGACAAATACGATGTCTGTTACATTGGGCAAATGGTAACCTGGAAACATTTATTGCTTATTCTAACTGCTTGACAAAGTGGATAAATCTTGATAGACAATGGGATAAACAAGAACTGTATTATAACGCTATGTTATGCTTACAGCCGGATTGCTGGAAATCTAAGAATCGACTTTATGAATTTAATAGAGACCGAGACAATAGTATGAAGCGTTATTTGCGAGAGGAACCAGAATTTGGTGAATCTGTTCGTGTGTTCATAAAGACTTGGATTGATTGGAATATTCAAGCTACATTGGAGGACTTCTGCAAACACACCATTGATTCAACAAACAACACAGGATGGGTAAAGTATTTCAAACAGCGTCCTCATATTATCTGGGAATCTTGGAGAAAGAGATTCTATGAAGATAAAGGACATATCATTTTTGCTCAGCAGAAGACAACGGATAGCCATTGCTTAGATCCAATGCTAAGTTATATTAAGTCACTTGCTGCTGATGTATTCTATAATAAAGAAGAGAAAAAGTGGATGAAAGATGTAATTGTAGAATTGCAGGACTCAAAGTCGCTTGGTTCTCATGGTTTGGTTATAAGCATACCTAACCACAACTGCGAGATTCGTTGGGGTGATGGCATGGGTGAATATGTCATTACAGAAGATGACACAACATCAATAGTTAATGATATTGATGTACTTGTGTCAACAATGAAACTAACGATAGAGCGATATAAAACAGAATACAACAGCTATGAAAAATATAACCAAGCATAATCGTCCAATTAATACCGTTCTTAAAGAATACATTGAACGTCAAAAAGGTAAAGTCGTTGAAGCAAGAAAAGAGTTGCAAAGACGATTTTATGGATTAGACTGGAACATACAGAAGAAGGTTCTAGTTGCACATCTAAAGTCTTCAAAATCAGACAGAGAATGGGCTTATCCTCTCCTGCTTAATTATTGGGATGATAGTTTTAAACCTTGTGTTCAGGAAATTTGGGAAACATTTCATGAAGAGCGATGCTCGTGGATTATTATTCGCTATTTCCCGAAAGGTTATATTTTCAATAATCTTCATTTGTTGAACTATGAACGTAATTATATGTTTATTTGTCTTCGATTTGGTTTGGATGAAGGATTTGTCATAGAAAAAGAAAAACTCAAACCAGAAGATGTTCTCTATGTTCATTATCGTCTCGGTATAGGAATACAGCCGAATGAAGCTAAAGCTTGGTTATATGAAATAGCAATAGATGCTGTTTTGAATTATTACAGAAATGATCTTGATTTGAGACCTTCAGAACAAGGTCGTATTACAGAATTATATCCGCAGAGAATAAGACAACTGGGGCGTGCATTATATTATGTTAATGAAATGGGAATAGAACCAACAGTGTCAGACTTCTCAGAATGGTGTGAATCGGTTAAGCAAATAATGAATAATTCACACGAATGGAAAGAACTACAACAAAGAAATCTGCTTGATTGGGAATTTAACATGAGAGCATATCGCATAATTCTTAAATATATCGGAATCAACTTGCATGAATCTATTATGGAAAATTTAATCAATAAGTTTCCACAACTAAAAAAACTTGTTGATGAATTAAAACTAAAAATTGATTTTGATTACATGCTAAAAGAATTAGAAGAATGAGTTCAATATAAGAATCAAACATAATAGTCCATAATAAAATGGTATGAAAAAGAAAGAAATTATTTACCATAATACCGATGGCAAAATGGCAAAAGAGAAACTCATGCTCATGTTTAACGAGAATGGACATGTTCGTATTGATGAAGCGGATTATACAGCTCTTTATAAAAACATCGAGGAATTTTACCATTGGGCTTTACAGGGTAAGAAAATATATAAAGAATGGATGAAAGTTTTTCAAACAGATGAAAATGCTATCAATGCATTATTACAAATGTTAAGACAAGCAAATACGATTGAAGATTTCATCAATGAAACCACAGAGATATATAAAATCAGTACTGTTTCCGCAGAAGCTCTAGCTAATTTATCTTTATCGGAATTAACAGAACTTACCGTTGGTGTTATTCAATTACGTTTTAAGTATTATTCTCTTGCTGTAGAACAATTGGGTGCATTAATAAAACATAAAAATGCGTTACAATAGCACAGAGTTTGTGTGATTAGATGTTGCGATTCGGACTTTTAAAGAAGATTGCGACTAAATAACTAACACAATAACTCGCTGTGAGATGTATAACATATTGATAAACAATGACAACAATTTTCTTTGACGAGGAGGAGTATTAAACATTCAATTAAGGCAAATCACCTAAATATCAACAATTTACAAAGACCGACGGGGCAGTCCCCTCGGTCTTTTTTGTCTAAATACTGCCCCAAAACGGCCCGAAAATGAGGCGAGACTGCCCAAATACTGCCCTGAACTACTACCAAATCCTCCTAAAAAGAGGAGTAGTAAATTGAGGGGCGAGGGACTGCCCAAGCACTGCCCAAACGCTGTCCTGACCGCTTTTTGCAAGAAAATGGGCGGACTGACAATACCGCTCTTTGAAGTCAAAATATTATCCGAGACTGTAAAATAAGGTGTGGCAAATGATTAAAAAGACTTTATACATAAGTACTCTCTATGGCAAGTGCCTTAGAAGCTGTTTGAATTTTATTAGAAAATAATTCTATATTTGCGCTGTTTATTTCGGCTTATTTAACGGAGTTTATCTCCTTCGCGCCTCAACCATATCAAGCAAGCTTGTATGGCACTCGGCTTGGCGTCGATTGAGTCTATTTAATGTTATTGAAGTTGCTTTCACTCGCTTTGCAATTTGTGAACAAGTTCACATTGCGCTCGTTTAATCGCAACTTTTGGCATCTTTTCTTTCTTATTTTTTGGAAATAGCCCGCTATTCCCTGCAAAATGCGAAAGAAAATCTACTCAAAATAGCTCTCAAATAATTCCGAAAGATAGTGCAAACGAGCGTAACGCAAGTTTACTTGCAGGTTACACAGCGAGTGCAGCCTATCTTATTAAAATAAAATTCAAACAGCTTCTTATATTCACGTTATTTTATAAATTTCCGGCAGCAATAGCACCATTTCGGTATTTTTCAATAACAGCAGTCATCTATTCAAACTTTGCATCATGCAAAAATTTTGAAATTTACCCCAATTAAGCTACCTTTACCAAACATAATAACAACGAAATACAACTCGGATGAAAGCAACAAGACTACTATCCTTTATTCTTATGGCAACAATCTGTCTGTCGGCATACGCCCGTAAGGTGATAACCGCACAGAGCCCCGACAAACAGACAACGGTGAGCGTAACACTCTCCGACCGCATCTACTACGATGTAGTGAGCCACGGTGAGACATTGCTCAAGCAGAGCGTGATAGGCATGCAGTTGAGCGACAGGACACTGGGTGCCAACCCCGTTCTCAAGAAGAAAAGCGTACGCAACATCAAAGAGACCGTAACACCACTCTTCCCTCTGAAATTCAGCCAAGTAGACAACAACTACACACTGCTTACACTGAACATGAAGGGTAGCTATGCTGTGGAGTTCCGCATATACGACGACGGCGTTGCTTTCCGCATGACTACATCTCTCCCCGGCGAGATTGAGGTGATGCAGGAGAACACAATATTCCAACTGGCAGATGATTGCAACCTTGTGTTGCAACAGCCCGGCGGCTTCAAGACCGGCTGCGAGGAGGAGTACTCCTTCGTGAAGAGCAGCGAGTGGAAGAAGGAGGACCGGATGACCGAGCTTCCCATACTCATCATGGGCAAGAACCAGAAGATTCTGCTCAGTGAATTTGACCTCTACAGCTACCCAGGACTATTCCTCAAAGGCAATGCCGACAACACTCTGACAGCCACACAGCCCAAGACACCGCTGGAGTATGAGGACAGAGGCGACCGCAGCCAGCGCATACTCAAGGAAGCCGACTACATAGCCAAGACAAGCGGCACCCGCACCTTCCCGTGGCGCTATATGCTCATCACCCGCGAGGATGGTCGCTTGGCCGAGAACAAGATGCCTATGCGCCTGGCGCCGAAATGCAAGATAGAGGATACCTCATGGATTAAGCCCGGACAGACCTGCTGGGACTGGCTAAACGGCATCCCTTACGGACCGGACGTAACCTTTGAGGGAGGCATCAACCTCGACACATACAAATACTTTGTGGATTTTGCATCGCGCAATGGTATCCCCTACATAATAATGGACGAGGGTTGGGCCTTGAACACCCGCGACCCCTATCGCACAAATCCCAAAGTGAACCTGCCCGAACTTATCAGATACGCAAAATCGAAGAACGTAGGCATCTTTGTGTGGTTGCCGTGGCTCACCGTAGAGCACAACATGGACCTCTTCGAAAAGTTTGAAGAGTGGGGCATCGTAGGAACAAAAATCGACTTCATGGACCGTCAGGACCAATGGATGGTCGACTTCTACGAACGGGCGGCAAAAGAGGCCGCCGAGCACCATATAATGATAGATTTCCACGGAGCATTCCACCCGAGCGGTCTGGAGTATCGCTACCCAAATGTATTGACATATGAGGGTGTACGCGGAATGGAATTCAACGGCAGTTGCAAGCCCAAGAACAGCATCTGGTTCCCCTTCCTGCGCAATGCCGTAGGCCCCATGGACTTCACCCCCGGTTCAATGCTCTGCTACCAGCCTGAGAATCATCATGGCAACCGCCCCATCTGCGCCGGTGTAGGAACAAAGGCCTACCATCTGGCACTCTTCGTACTTTTCGAGAGCCATTTGCAGATGTTGATGGACAACCCCTGCCGCTACGACATGTGGCCCGACTGCCGCGACTTCATCACAGCTGTTCCTGTCAACTGGGACGAGACACGTGTACTTGCAGCCGAGGCAGGACAATATATTGTCATGGCCAAGCGCAAGGGCTACAAGTGGTTCATCGGCGGAATCACCAACGAGCATCGCCGCGAAGTGGATGTAACACTCGACTTCCTGCCCGAAGGCAAGAACATGCAGATGATCTCTTTCGTGGATGGTGTGAATGCCAACCGCATGGCAATGGATTACCGCTGCGAAAAGTCTGCTGTAAACAGCGGAAGCAAACTGCACATAAAAATGGCACGCAACGGTGGATTTGCAGCTGTCATAAACCAATAGAAAACACAAACAACACATACTATGATAAGAAAAATACTGATGATAGCGTTCGCCGCACTCCTGGCGCTATCCTCTGCAAATGCGGCAGAGAATGCAAAGAGTGAAGGAGGCACAATCTGCGTAACCGAATTTGGCGCCAAGCCCGACGACGGCAAGGACGACACAAAGGCACTGCGCCGTGCAGCGGAGTATTGCCGCAAGAATCCGAGTACCACCCTGCTGATGCCCGCCGGTGTCTACCGTCTGCGCGATGCCGATGCCGAGCGTCTTGAGAACGAGGCTATGACCGGCAAAATGGGACAAAGCCCCGAGAATACAGTGTTTACCCCATATTACCCATACGTTAGCGGATTGAACTTCGAGGGCAGCAAGTCTACAACCATCGAGGCACGCGGTGCCATACTCATGTGCGAAGGATGGATGGAACCCTTCTCAATATGCGGCAGCACCGACTTTACCCTTCGCGGGCTCACCATCGACTACAAGCGTAAGCCTTTCTCCGAAGGACGCGTGTGTGCCATCGGCGACGGCACATTCACAGTGCAGTTCGGCGGGGAGCGCAAGATTGACGAGGGTACTCCCTTTCCCCGTGTGATGCTGTGGGACAACAAGATAGGAGGCATCTACCGCTCGCCCTACTACTTTTCGCGTCAGGAGGTACTGCCCGACAACAAGGTTGTCTTCAAAGGCAAGTTGGCAGAGTATATGATGGGCGCACCGGTGGCTGCACCCCACTCTTTCCACTTCCGCCCCGCAATTTTAGTGTGGCGCTCAACAAACACCAACATTGAGGGTGTAACCATACACTCGCAGTGCGGCATGGGTATTGTAGGCTTCGACAGCCGCGACATATTCATGAAAGGTCTTTCGATTATACCCGCACCGGGCTACACATTCTCAACAAACACCGATGCCACCCACTTTGCCTGCTGCGAGGGCACAATAGGCTTCGACGGCTGCATGTTCCGCGGACAGGGCGACGATGCAACCAATGTTCACGGATATTACCACGACATTGCATCCATCGAGGATGGATGGGCCACACTTACACTGAAATCCCCCGCATTTACCCACATACAGGTGGCCGATGTTCCCCGCATAGGCGACAAGATGGAGATTGTACGCATATCCACACTCGAAGTGGAGGGCATTGCCGAGGTTACCGATGTGCAGCACGAAGGCAAGCAGGTGGATGTAAAGGTTCGTCTGAACTGCGAGTTGCCTAAGGATTATGAAAAATTCTGCCTTTTCAACACATCGAAGCTCCCCCGTCTTGAGTTCCGCCGCTCGGTAGTTTGGGGTAACCTTGCCCGCGGAGTGTTGGCAAAGACACGCGGAGTGGTCATCGAGGACAATATCTTCCGTGGAAGCACCGGCACAGCCATACACGTAGGCGCCGAGTCGCACTGGAAAGAGGGTACACACGCAAAAGACCTGCTCATAGCACGCAACATGATTATCAACTGCGGACTGGGTGCCGGCTGCCAGTATGGTGCATCGGGCATAGCTGTCGTGATTGGCGCACCCGACACCAAAGGCACCACCCTGCACGATGGAGTGAAGATTCTTGACAACACCATCATTGGCACAGGAGAGAACCGTTGCGGTATCTCCATAAGAAATGCACGCAACATCGAGGTTAAACGTAACCGCGTGGAGGGTTGCGGCATGGCTGTTGAGACAAAAAGCGTGGAGAATCTGAATATAGATTAACGTGAGTTCGATATAAGACACTCTGCCCTTCAATCGTTAGCATAAACTCCTCCTCTTGGATAAGAGGACATTGCGTAATAAGCAATGTTTGCGACGACGGGAGCTTTAGCTCCCTAAAGGAGTGCCGAGCTTGCGAGGTCTATTCAAACGCAAAAGCGGTTGAAGACGGAGGAGTTTGAAACATTTGCTTGCGTCTTCATTCAAACTCCCTCCCCCTTCGGGTACTCCCTCTTATCCAAGAGGGAGAGTATTTCCCTTATTTCGAATTCGCGTTAGATTAACCCATTGAAACCCATTTTGAGGCCTGCCCAATTGCTAATGCAAGGGCAGGCTTTTTTGTTTGCCTTAACCACAGGAAAGACAACAACAAACACACTTTTCGCCTGACAAAAGCGCTGCTTTCTAAGAATATTTGCAAAAAGTTTACAAATTGTGCATTTTCCATGTTAAATTTAATAAAACCTTGTATTAAATATTAAACTTAGTGCTACCTTTATAGTCATATTATTGGAATAATCACAGCATTTTCGGAATGTCGATAAAAATAAAGAATCTGAATAAAGTATACCCCAATGGCAATCATGCCCTTAAGGATATAAATTTGGAGATACCATCGGGTATGTTCGGCTTGTTGGGGCCCAATGGCGCCGGCAAGTCCACACTCATGCGCATACTTGTGGCACTCATGGAGCCATCATCAGGTGAAATTGAGATGTACGGCTGTAATCTGCTTAAAGAGCGCAGGGAGGTAAGACGCATATTGGGCTATCTGCCGCAGGACTTCCGCTTCTTTGCAAAGTACAAGGTGGCAGAGTTCCTTGACTACGCAGCACGTCTGTCGGGCATGAACGACGGCAAGAGCCGCAAGAAAGCGGTTGCCGACATGCTCGAAAAGGTGGGACTCTACGAGGTGCGCGAGCGCTATGCAGCGAACTTGTCGGGAGGTATGAAACGTCGCTTGGGCATTGCACAGGCACTTATCCACGAGCCGAAAGTGATTATAGTCGATGAACCGACAACCGGACTCGACCCCGAAGAGCGTATACGCTTCCGCAACCTGCTGACGCATGTGAGCGGCAACGACACCACCATCATCCTCTCTACGCACATTGTGGGCGACGTATCAAGTTCGTGCAACAACATGGCGCTGCTCAACAAGGGCGAAATTTCATTCAGAGGTTCACCCGAAGAGATGCTCAAACGTGCCGAGGGCAAGGTGTGGCGTCTGTGCGTGAATGACGAAGACTACAAGGCCATAAACCGGAAATACCCCATCATTGCCACAATACCCAACGGGGATATGTGGGACATACAGGTGGTTGCTGACAAATTCGATGAATACAAGGCCGAGAATATGCCGCCCAACCTCGAACATGCATACGTTTACTTCATGGAAAGAAGCCTTAACCTGTGGATGAACGACTAAGAAACACCATTTACTAACACTATAAAACAGAAAAAAGAGAGCATGCTCTTTCTGAAAAACATACAATCCGTCTCGAAATACGAATCAAAACTTCTTTACAGAAGCTGGTTCTTCAAAGTGTTTGCCACCCTAACGGTGATTGCAACCATCTTCACTGCCATTGCAACACTCAACGAGTCGCGCCATGTGGAGAGTATCCCCACGTTGCTCGGCTACTCGCTGATGCTCACATTCAACATAGGGCAGGCAATAGTATCGATATTCCTTGCATCGGAATACCTCAAACGCGACAAACAGCTCGACACATCCGAAATATTCTATGTGCGCCCGCTGAGCAATGCCGAATATCTGTTGGGAAAAATGTGGGGAACCATACGCGTATTCCTGCTTCTCAACCTGATTGTGATAATAATAGGCACCATCTGCGGATACACCAAGCTGGGCACGGCAGTAGACATAGGCAGCTTCTTCAAATACTTCTTTCTGATAAATCTGCCTACGCTCATATACATCATAGGCCTCTCGACACTGCTGATGTTGATTATTAAGAATCAAGCACTTACATTTGTAATACTATTAGGTTACATTGGCCTGACAATCTTCTACATAGGCGACAAATTCTACTATCTGTTCGACTACATGTGCTACAATATCCCGCTGATGGAGTCGACCATAACAGGCTTTGCCGACCTTCCCACGCTCATCATACACCGTACGATGTATTTGCTCATGGGATTCAGTTTCATCCTGTTCAGCATACTGATGTTCCGCCGTCTACCCAATTCGCACTATGCGCTGGTACCGTGGGGAACATTTGCTGTCGTTATCTTCATGGCAACAATGTTTTTGGGCTATCTGCACGTGAGCAACTACACTGTAAAGGACAATTACAGAACCAACCTGATAACACTGAACAACAAGAATGTAAATAACCCCAAGATAGTAACCGACAGCTGCAATATAGATGTGGTGCAGCAGGGCGAAAAGCTCTTCTTCGAGACAAGAATAACCGGTCGCCCCACAAAAAAATCCCAACAATTCACATTTACCCTCAACCCCGGATACGTGGTTACAGAGGCTGTTCTGGGGGGCACACCATTGGCTGTGGAACGCGAAGAGCATCTTGTAAAAGTAACATTCCCCGAAGAGAAGACGACTGAGGACACCATCAGTTTTACGCTTAAATACAACGGTACGATAGACGAACGCATCTGTTACCTTGATATTCCCGAGGAGTTGCTTGTGGAGAGTGGCGACTTCAGCAGATACAAGATGGGCAAGCGCTATGCCTTTCAGGATACAGAATTCACCATGCTCACCCCCGAAAGCTATTGGTACCCCCGTCCCGGCGTATGCTACAGCGACGAAAGCCCCGACTGGCAGCAGAACTACTTCACACACTTCAGCATGAACGTAACGCCAAACGCAGGAAAGACACCCCTGTCGCAAGGCAACATAAAACTGAGCGAAGACTCGCTGACCACGCATTTCACACTCGAATACCCCCTGCAATCACTCTCGCTGCTCATAGGCGACTACCGCACCCTGTCGGTAGAGTCGGACAGCACACTCTACTCTGTGTGGTACCTCGAAGGACACGACTACTTCACACAGAGCTTCGACTCATTGCAGGACACATTGCCCAAACTCATAAAGGATATGCGCCGCAACATTGAAAAGGAGGTGGAGCTGCCCTACCCCTTCAAGCGATTCTCGTTTGTAGAGGTACCCGTGCATTTTGCAAGTTTCTCTCGCACATGGACACGCGCACAGGAGCGCCAGCAGCCCGAAATGCTATTCCTCCCCGAAAGAGGTTTCGGGCTGTGGCAATTCGACTTCAGGTGGCACATAAAATGGCGCGAAGACCGACGCGAACACAATAAGAACCACGGCGGCAAAATACTCACCAACACCCAGATACAGGCTGAGGTGTTCCAACATTTCCAAGGACTGCTGCTCGACCAGAATGGTGGTGTGAAGTTCGACGAGGGACGCATGGGACGAAGGTCGATAACCATAGAAGAGAGCCCCTACTACATATTCCCTCAGATGTACAACTTCAAGTACAATATATACTCATCGGAGTGGTCGGTGGCAAACAGACTCATAGAGATACGTCTCAACAGAATGCCATGGTGGAACAACTTCTTGCAACGCAATGTCAACGGACTAAGCAACGAGGAAAAATGCGTGTTGCTGTTGCAGGAACGCTCGTTCAAGGAGTTGCTTAAAGACACTGAACTGCGCAACCTTATGAACAACATCATAGAGGTACAGGGTAAAAAGCTCTTCCTCGATGCCGAAAAGGCATTGGGAGTGTCAGCTTTCCGCGACACGCTTTTCAACTACGTAAAGGCACACGCATTCCAGAACCTCTCATTCGAAACAATGCTCGATACAATGGGACGGTTGACAAAAAGCGACCTTCGCAGCAATCTCAAGGAGTGGGACAAGCCCACAGAAGTGGCAGAATTCCTTTTCGGTACCCCCAGCGTAACAAAGGTAACCACCAACAAGAAAGATGTTTTCCAGGGCGACATTGTAATCTCCAACATATCCGACAAGCCCGGCAATGTGAACATGAAGCTCATCTTCTGGACACGCAACGGCGACAACCAGACATTCGATGGCGAGAAGAAGCCCAACGAATGGGTAATCAGTTTCGGCCCCAAAGAGACCAAACGCATAATAACCCATTGGGAAGAGACACCCAATATGTTTGCCTGCACAGCACTATTCTCCAAGAATCTGCCCATGCACATAGCCACACACAGCGGAAAGGTTGAGACCGTCAAGACACTTACCCCCGAAGGCGAATACCCCTTGTCATCGGATTTCTTGCTCGAAAAGGACGAAATAATCGTAGACAACGAGGATGGAGAACAATTCTTCGAACTATCCGTACCCCCGCCCTCAGGACTTCTCAACGAATGGATAAAGCAGAAGAGCATTGACGAGGACTTCAAATACTCAGGCTTCAGGGAGTGGAACCCGCCCATGCGCTGGACATTGACCACAGACGGCGGATTCTACGGAAAATCCATACGCTCGGCAGCCGTGATACGCTCAGGCGGCGGCGAGGAATATGCAAAATGGAAAATCCCCATCCCCGAACCCGGACGCTACGAACTATACTACTACGTTCGCAAACCAATGGAACTCCATTGGGGCGGATGGCACAACAGAGGTCGCCGTATGTACAATTTCATAGTAGAGACAGGCGAGAACAAGGAGGTAAACGAACTGAATATGCGTCGCGCCGACAACGGTTGGGCAATGCTCGGAACATTCGAGGCCAACTGCGACACAATGTATGTAACCCTTACCAATAAGACACGACTGCGATACATAACAGCCGATGCCGTAAAACTTATAAAGAGAAAAGAAGAATAATAACCAATATAACCCGCCACATATATTATGCTACGACAAAAGAACAGATGGATGTGGATAGCATCACTCCTATGCCTGCTGAGCATGAACGCCGGTGCACAAATAAGCATGACGCTCGATGATGCGCTCAACTACAGCATAGAGAACAGTCCCGAACTGCAGACAGCGCTGATGAACCTGCGGCGCTACAAATTCAGCCTCGATGCCCAAAGAGCATCGCTGAAATCGAGATTTTCACTGACGCTCAATCCCGTCAGCTACAGCAGAAACCGATACTTCGAGAATCGCCTCTCGGAGTGGTACACCAATGAATCATTCTCAACTTCGGGAACATTCAGCATTTCGCAGCCCATCATCTGGACAGGAGCCACCGTATCGCTCAACAACAAATTCGGCTGGCAGAACAACAAATCGAGTATTACGGGCGGAGTAGACAACGACAACAGGGCCTTCAGCAACGACCTCTATCTGAGCATCACACAGCCTCTGTTCCGCTACAACCAGATAAAGTTCGACCTCAAGAGCATAGAGCTTGACTACGAGAATGCGCTTATCAACTACTCGCTGCGCCGTCTCAACCTCGAAAACTCCATCACCAACCAGTTCTACAACGTATACACAGCACAGAACAACCTCGAAATAAGCAAAGCCGAGCTAAAGGATGCCGAGGCTAACTACAATGTGATAAAGAACAAAGTAGACGCCGACCTGTCGACAAAGGACGAACTCTATCAGGCCGAACTTAACCTCGCAACAGCCCGAAGCACAGTCGACAACCGCGTCGTTGCGCTCGAAAATGCCAAAGACGATTTTAAGAAAATCCTCGGCATAGACCTCTCTACAGACCTGGAGATTATCGCACAGGTGGAGGCTAAGCCCGTGAGCGTAGACCTCGGGAAAGCAATATCAAACGCACTCAGCTCGCGTCTCGAACTTAAGCAACGCGAAATTTCGCGCACAGAGCTCGACATGCAGATGAAACAGATAAAGGAGAGCAACAGCTTCAACGGCGAATTGTCGATGTCGATAGGTATCACCGGCGACAACGAAAGGCTCAACGACATCTACCGCACCCCCACCAACAATCCCCGCGTATCCCTCTCGTTCAACGTACCCATCTTCGACTGGGGCGAAAGAAAGGCACGCATCAAGGCACAGGAGATTGCAATAGAGATGCACAACCTCGAAACAGACGAAGAGCGCAAAGCCATAGAGATTGCAATCCGCAAGAGCTACCGCAACCTCAACAACCTGCTCACACAAATTTCAATAGCCGAACAGAGTGTGAAGAACGCACAGCTCACCTATGATCTCAACGCCGAAAGATACCGCAACGGAGAGCTCACAGGTATGGAGATGAACCAGTTCCAGACACAGTTATCAAACAAGAAAATGTCGTATGTATCCACCATCATCGAATACAAGAAAGAGTTGCTCAACATGAAGATACTGACACTCTACGACTTCGAGAACAACAAGGCGCTGATACCCATGAGCGTTGTACCCGCATCAGAAAAATAAGAAAACAATATACCCAAACAATATAAAGATCAAATACCATGAAGATAAATAGAACCATACTATTGATAGCAGCAACTACATTGGCACTGACAGCGTGCGAAAAACGCCAGCAGGGAGGCTCGTCGGAGATTGCATCACCCGTATCAGTTACAGAGGTCAGCAAAAGCAGCATCAGCAAATATAACAGCACATCGGGTACAGCGCTCTCAAACTCAGAGGTAGAGCTGAAGTCCGAAGTAGCCGGTAAGTACAAATTGCAGAGGAATCCCCGCACAGGTGCTCCCTACAAGCTCGGCGATCAGGTGAAGGCAGGCGAGACAATCGTTAGGTTCGAGAACAAGGAGTATGAAAATGAGATTGCAATAGACTCCAAGCGTCTGAGCCTCGAAATTGCCGAACAGGAGGAGATAAAGAACCGTGCCATATACGAAAAGGGCGGTGTAACACTGAGCCAGTTGCGTAATGCCGAAGTTGCCATCACCAACGCAAAATACAGCTACGAGAATGCCAAGCTCAACCTCGAAAAGATGAGCATAAAAGCACCCTTCGACGGTGTAATCGTCAATCTGCCCCACTACACTCCCTCGGTGCAGTTGGCATCGGGAACATCCATCGTCTCGATCATGAGCTATTCTAAGATGGTGATGGAGATTAACCTCCCCGAAAGTGCAATCAACGAAGTAAAGACAGGACAGGAGGTATTCATCACACACTACACACTTCCCAACGACACAGTAAAAGCCACTGTCAGCGAACTTTCGCCTGCCATCAGCCCCGAAACACGCACATTCAAAGGCAAGCTCGTCATAGACAACGAGAAGATGAAGTTGCGTCCCGGTATGTTCGTCAAGGCCGACATTGTGGTGAAGAAGGCTGTGAATACCATTGTAATTCCCAAGGAGATTGTAATGAGCAACCGCAACCGCAAATATGTATATATCGCCGAGAAGGGCTTTGCAAAGGTGCGCGACATAAAGACCGGTATCGAGGACAACGACAACATAGAGGTACTCAACGGCCTTAAGGTAGAGGACCAGCTGATTGTCAGAGGATACGAGACACTGCGCGACAACAGTAAGATAAAGATACAGAAATAGGAAGATGTTTGAACCTCTTTCGGAATTCACAGAAACTTTAAATTGAACACTTCTGAATAATGAAGAAAATAATCACATTCGCCGTCAACAACCCTATAACCATCCTAATGGCCGTATTGGGTATAATGTTGCTTGGCAAAATATCATACGACAAACTCAGCGTCGACCTTCTTCCCGACCTGAACAATCCTAAGCTGTATGTAGACATTACCGCCGGAGAACGCCCGCCCGAAGAGATTGAAAAACTCTTTGTGAAGAGAATGGAATCGATGGCCATACGCCAGCGCGACGTCATGACCGTATCCTCTGTAATAAAGGCGGGAATGGCTCAGATGACTGTTGAGTACACATGGAACAAGGACATGGACGAGGCTTTCCTCGACCTGCAGAAGGCTATGAACACCATAGCACAGGACGAGAAGCTTACAAAGCTCGAAATTACACAGAACAACCCCAACACCGACCCGATAGTCCTTGTGGGAATGTCGCACGACGATATAACCAACATGGCCGAACTGCGCAAGATTGCCGACTCGTACATACGCAACGAGCTTATCCGCGTGGAGGGTGTGGCCGATGTTACACTGACAGGCGGCGAAGTGAGCAACCTTGTGATTAAGACCGACCCCTATAAACTGGCGGCATACAACCTCACCATTGATGCCATAAGCAAGCAGATTGAGGAGGAGAACCAGCGTCTCGCAGGCGGTCGCGTGGTGGAGATGGGCGAGCAGTATATTGTCAGCGGAGTGAACATTCTGAAAAGCGAAGAGGACTTCGGCAACATAATCGTAAGCTACAAAAGGACGGAGACCGCCGCTAACGGTACGGCAAATGCTGCTGCACAGAATGCCTCGGGCGAGGATATGGCACCCATATACTTGAAAGAGCTTGCCGAAATTTCATTTGAGAATGAGCGCCCCGAAAATATCGTGCGCATAAACGGCCGTCGTTGCATAGGACTATCGGTTTACAAGGAGATGCAGCACAACACCGTAAAGACAGTGGAAGGTGTTGTAAAGCGATTCGCAGAGATTGAAAAGGCACTGCCCGGCTACAAGTTCGAGGTTGTGAGCAATCAGGGAACATTCATCAACAGCGCCATTGGCGAGGTTAAGGACAGCGCCATTTTGGGTGTGCTGTTGGCAGTGATTGTGCTCTATCTGTTCCTGCGCCGTCTGAAGGTTACACTCGTAATTTCATTGGCAATGCCTATATCCATAATCGCCACTTTCAACCTTATGTTCTTCGGCGACCTTACGCTGAACATAATGACACTCGGCGGTCTCGCATTGGGTGCAGGTATGCTTGTAGACAATGCCATAGTGGTGATAGAGAGCATCTTTAGAAACCAAGAAAAAGGCATGTCGGTAAAAGAGGCTGTCGTGCAGGGCGCAAGCGAGGTTGGTGGAGCAGTAACAGCATCCACCCTCACCACCATTGTGGTGTTCCTGCCCATCGTCTACCTACACGGAGCATCGGGCGAACTTTTCAAAGATCAGGCATGGACGGTAACATTCTCACTCGTATCGTCGCTCTTTGTGGCCATACTTGTGATACCCACACTCTACGAAAGAATGTTCCGCAAGAACAAAGAGAAGGACAAGAAAGCCATACAGACCGATTCGTCCGTAAGAATAAAGGGTTACTCCAATCTGTTGCGCACTATTCTGAAGCGCCGCTGGGCAGTGGTAGGAGCATCACTGCTGCTGGTTGTAGGAACATACTGCCTGCTACCCTTCATTGGAGCCGAATTTATGCCTAAGGCCGACAACAACTCCTTCAGCGTGGAGATAAAATTGCAGGAGGGCACACGCCTTGAACGTACAGCATCCACAGCCGAGGCAATAGAGAATCTGATCTACTCTATCACACAGGATTCGCTCTGCACCGTATACAGCCACATAGGACCGGGTTACAGTTCGGGCAGCAACATATTCTCGGGCGACAACACAGCTACGCTGAAGGTTATACTCTCGCCCGATTCACGATACGCTCCCGAAGAACTTATGGAGGAGCTCATCGCAAATACAGCCGACATCGAAGGTCTCGAACTCTCGTTCATGCAGGACCGCAACTCGCTCGGCTCGCTCATGGGCAGCGAGGATGCACCCATTGTGATAGAGGTAAAGGGCGAGGAACTTGACGAAATTGCCGACATTACCGCAAAGGCAACAGAGATTGCGACAAGTGTTCCGGGGCTCTTCAATGTGAGCAATTCCATAGAGAACGGAGCACCCGAAATGGTCATCACCGTAAACCGCGCACTCGCCGGCATGAACAACCTGAACGTAACGACCATCGTAACACAGATACAGGAACAGCTGTCGGGCAAGAATGCAGGACAGATGGACTACAAGGGCGAAATGCGCGACATTATGATTAAAGTGCCCGAAATACCACTTTCGCAGCTCAACGACATTGTAATCACACACAACAACAAGCAGTTCCGCCTTGCCGAACTTGCCGACATACGCCGCGATGTGGCACCGAAAGAGATATTCCGCCGCAACCAGAGCCGCATAGCAAAGGTAACGGCCAATATCGAAGAGGGTTACACACTCAGCCAAGTATCCGAGGAGTTGCGCACAGCCCTCGCTGCCATAGAGCTTCCCGCAAACTACAATATAAACATCACCGGCGAAGAGGAGAAACGCGAGGAGTCTATGGGAGGACTGATATTTGCACTTGTACTCTCTGTAGTGCTCGTGTACATGGTTATGGCATCGCAGTTCGAGTCATTGTTGCACCCCTTCACCATCCTGCTTACAATTCCGTTGGCACTTGTAGGCGCAATACTGCTCTTCTTCATCACCGGCACCACGATAAATATTATGGGTGTAATCGGTATAATAATGCTTTCGGGTATTGCAGTAAACAGCTCCATCATACTCGTCGACAGAATAAACCAGCTGAAAGAGGCAGGAATGTCGCTCACAGAGGCCATTGTGGAGGCTGCACAGCAACGTATAAGGCCCATCCTTATGACAAGCATCACCACCATCCTGTCGCTGTTGCCCATGGCAATAGCCTTCGGCGACGGCGCATCGTTGCGTGCACCTATGGCAATAGCCGTAATAGGCGGTCTTGTAACCTCAACCCTGCTCAGCCTCGTTGTAATACCCTGTGTATATTACCTTTTTGAGCAAATGAAAGCATCGTTCAAAAGATAAAGCCCACAAGAAAAGATGAACTTCATTATAAAACGAAAGATAACAATATGCATGCTGTTCATAGCCATCTCCCTGTTGGGATATGTCTCCTATAAACAGCTGAAAGTGGAGATGCTGCCCAATGCTGAGCTGCCCATGCTTTTTGTCAGGGTATCCTCGGACAAGGATGTTACCCCCGCATACATGGAGTCAAAGGCCGTAATCCCGCTCGAAGGCGTTATCAGCACCGTGGAGGGCGTAGAGAACATCGAGGCCACTGCAAGGAACAGACAGGGCGAGATACGCGTCGACTTCAAGAAGGGTATTAACCTCAAATACATCACCTTGAAGCTGCAGGAGAGGATAAACAGCATACTCCCCTCGCTGCCCGACGGCTTTACGGTGAACATAGAGAGGGCAAATGTCAATGGAGTCAACAACAACTTCATGACCATACAGGTGCGTGGCACCGGCGGAGTAGACAGACTGCGTGCCATCGTAGACAAGGATATAAAGCCGCAACTTGAAAATGTCGACGGCGTTGCTGCCGTAAACGTATACGGCGGACGCGAAAAGGCCATAGAGATACGCTTCGACGAAGCAGCACTCTCGGCACTGAAGCTCACCCCTGCCCACATAAGGGACATTCTTGCACAATACAATCAGGAACGCACATTCCTCGGCTATGTAAATTCGCCCGACATACGCTACTATGTACATCTTGACGCAAACTACGACCACATTTCGCAGATAGAGAATGTGATTGTGGCCCCCGGCCCCATTTACCTGAAGGACATTGCAACCGTATTCTTCGACATGAAGGAGGAGACCACACTGAGCCGCGTAAATGGCAAGGAGGCAATATCTGTAGCCCTCGTCAACGATGCTCAGGTGAACCTGCTGGAATTGTCGGACAGGACAAAGCAGCGCATCGAGGCGCTCAACCAAGAATTCCAGGCACAGGAGATCGAGCTTGTGGTGCAGTCAAACTCCGCCGACGAAATCGAGAAGAACATCGACCAGGTGGTGGAACTTGCAATAAGCGGTGCCCTGCTTGCCATTGCCGTACTGTGGTTCTTCCTGCGCAACATACATCTGGTATTCTTCATAGCCCTTTCGATGCCTATATCAATATTGGCTGCATTCAATCTGTTCTACTACTACAACATTTCGATAAACAGCCTCACGCTCATAGGTATGGCACTGGCAATAGGTATGCTGCTCGACAACAGCATTGTGGTGCTCGAAAATATCTACCGACTATTCACGCATGGCAAGAGTGCCGAAGTTGCCGTAACGCAAGGCACGCGCGAAGTGTGGAAATCAATCCTCGCAGCCACTCTGACAACAATCACCGTATTCCTGCCCTTCCTCTTTTCCGAAGAGGTATTCATCAAACTGATAGGCGAACACATCGGAATCTCCATCATTGCAACGCTGGTATTCTCGCTTACTGTGGCACTGCTCTTCGTGCCTATGGCCACATACGTGATGCTGAAAAAGAACAAGGGAGGAAGCGTATTCCACGACAAACTGTCGATTAACCAACGCCCCATACAGATATACACAGTGCTGCTGAAGACCAGCCTTCGCAAGCCCGCCATCTGTATCACCGGTTGCATTGTGGTGCTTGTTTCATTGTGGATGATGGTCCTCTCCACCAACAGCGACAGCAGCAAGCCCGTTAACACCGATAGGGTGAACATGACACTGACAATGCCCTCGTCGAGCACACTGGAATATTCGGACAGAATGGTATCCATACTCGAAGAGAAACTCGACAGTTTCCCCGAAAAGGAGGAACTTATCTGCCGCATACAGGAGGACGCAGCCTCAATAACAATGGTGCTGAAGGAGGACTACCATAAGAACCGAAGCATCACATCCATTGTGGAGGAGCTAAGTAAACTTGCGCAACTGCCCAACGTGGAGATGCGCATAACCACAGGCTCATCGGGTGGCGGACAGAACGGTGCAGCATCAGCCATGAACAACTTCATGAGAGTGTTGGGCGTGGGCGACAACAGCGAGCGCATTGTTATCAAAGGCTCCGACTTTGACATGATGGACATCGTCGCCGACAACATACGCTACAACCTGCGCGAAATGGACTTTGTCGCATGGAACTGGGCAACAAACCCCGGCCGTCGCAACGAGATACACCTTATCTTCGACCCGATACTGCTTGCATCGTACAACATCACCCGCCAGAATATTCTCAACGGACTGAGTTCACTAAACAAGGAGCTTACCACAAACAGCTATCTTAAGTTGAACAACGATGAATATGCAATAGTAATAAAGGAGGACCTTAGCGAAGAGGAGGAGAAAAAGCAGAAGAAAATACAAAAATCCATTGAAGACCTGCGCCGTGTGATGATTCCCGATGCCAATGGCGGTCTGCACGAACTGCAACAGATTGCATCCATCAGGCAGACACGCGACATTGCAAGCATACGCCGTGTGAACCGCGACCGCGAAATTACCATATTCTATGGAATAACACAGAGCGAGGAGCTGCCTAAGGATGTACTCGAAGGCTACCGCGACGAGATTGACGAACTTATAGCCGGGTACAACATACCCAGCGGCATTGCGATAGAGACGATACGCACCGAGGAGTCGTTGAGCGAATTCAACTTCCTCATCCTTGCATCGCTGATACTGATATTCATGATATTGGCATCGGTGTTCGAGTCGGTGTCCACACCGTTCGTGCTGCTATTCACAATACCTTTGGCAGCCATTGGTTCGTTGCTCGGCCTCTTCATCACCGGCAACAGCCTGATGAACGCAAACACCATGACCGGATTCCTCATACTCCTCGGAGTGGTGGTCAACAACGGTATCATACTCATTGACTACTCCAACATATTGCGTCGCAAGGGTTACAGCCGCAACAGGGCACTCATCACCAGCGGATATTCTCGTCTGCGACCGATACTCATCACCACAGCCACCACTGTGATAGCACTGCTGCCTATGGCCATGGGCAACACAGACTATGCAGGAGCAATCGGAGCACCCTTTGCAGTAACCGTTATCGGCGGTCTTTCGTTCTCGGCACTGCTGACGCTCATACTCATACCCACCGTCTACCTCTCGCTGGAGAACATACTCAAATGGTATCGTTCACTGAGCCGTCCCATGCACCTGTTGCATATGGTAATATTTGTCTGCGGAGCGCTATATATATACTTCTCTGTATACGGAGCCTTCACACAGCTGCTCTACCTTATGGTGCTCACAGTGCTCATCCCCGGTTGCACATACTTCATAAAGACCTCGATACGCATTGCCGACAACAAGATAATAAAGAGGGACGACGAGATTGTAATAGAGATAAAGAATCTTGTAAAGATATACGACTGGTCAAACAAATTCACCCGCCAATGGGAGAGCGGAATAAAACTGCGCAAACGATTGGGACTGCACAGCGAATTCCACAGGTTGAGGGATTTTATCCCTGTACTGTGGCAGGTTGTAGTCTACCTGTTCCTGCTCTACATGGTAACCTGCTATCTTGAGCACAAATTCTGGATTATAGCTCTGTCGTTTGCCGTATGCGCCGGGTTCTACGACCTGTGGAAGAAAGTCAGGGATTACCTGAAGTACAAGAGCAACAACCACAAGAGGATAGTGAACATACTGCACAAGGTAGTCTTCTTCGCACTGCCCTTTGCAACGCTTATGCTCATTTCGGACCGCATAGACAACACCCCTGCCACAATAGTGATAGGCTTCCTGTGGGCTTTGGGAATAGCGGTTAAGCTGACATCGGACTACATCTATGTACATAGAATAAACATCGAACGTCTCACCGGAAAATTTGCCGAGACACGAAGAACACTCTTCACCATCGTCAAGAGCATCCCCATCATCGGCAAACGCCGCACCCCCTTCATGGCACTCAAGGGCGTATCGTTCAGCATCAAGACAGGTATGTTCGGTCTGCTCGGCCCCAACGGTGCCGGAAAATCTACCATGATGCGCATCATCACAGGTATTCTGGAGCAGAGCTACGGAACAGTGTGGATAAACGGAATGAACACAAAAGAGTACCGCGAGGAACTTCAGAGTCTCATAGGCTTCCTGCCTCAGGAATTTGGTATGTACGAGAGCATGACCTCTTGGGAATTTCTCGACTACCAGGCAATGCTCAAGGGCATTACCGACCCCATTGTGCGCAAGGAGCGACTCGAATATGTGCTTAAAGCCGTACACATGTACGAGAGGAAAGACCACAAGATAGGCTCCTTCTCAGGAGGTATGAAGCAGCGCATAGGCATTGCCCTGATACTGCTGCACCTGCCACGCATACTTGTGGTGGACGAACCTACCGCAGGACTCGATCCGCGCGAGCGCATACGCTTCCGCAACCTGCTTGTGGAACTCAGCCGCGACCGCATCGTCATCTTCTCGACACACATCATCGAGGACATTGCAAGCTCCTGCAACCAAGTGGCAGTAATCAACCGCGGAGAGCTCAAATACTATGGCGACCCTGCGGACATGACAAAGTTTGCCGACAACAAGGTGTGGGTGTTCGACATCGAGCCCGAGAAGTTCGACACGCTCGACGAGAAGCTCATAGTGAACAACATGATGAACGGCGACAAGATAAGAGTGCGTTACATTTCCATAGAGAAACCCCACGAAAATGCCGAAAGGGTAGAGGCCAACCTCGAAGATGCCTACCTCTGTCTGCTTAAGAATTTATAGAATCTACCTATAAACAAAAAGAAACATGAATATAATAAATATCTGCAAAGCCTACTTACGCCTGTCGGTATACAATATGAAGATTATCTTCGGAGGGAAATTCATATGGTTCCTTCTCACCGCCTTTGCGCTGTTCGCCTACTTCATGTTCGACAGCGCCTACCGCGGCGAGGTTCCCGGCGACGAGCACATCTACCGTTTTCTCTTCTTCCCGTCGTTGCTGCTGATATTCTATCCGGCAGTATTCGGCATACAGAACGATGCGGACAACCGCATACTGGAGATACTCTTCGGCATCCCCAACTACAAGTACAAGGTGTGGATGGCAAGGCTCATACTCATCTATGTGGAGATATTCTTCATATTGGTGTTGTACGCATGGATAGCAAAATACCTCATATACCCCGTCAATCAGTTCCAGATAGCCTACGAACTGATGTATCCGGTGCTGTTCATGGGCAACCTTGCATTCTTCTTCTCCACTGTAACACGCAACGGTAACGCGACAGCCATACTCATAATCATCTGCGGAATAGTGGCGACAGTCCTTTCGGCCGACCTCACCAAGAACAGCATGTGGGACATTACGCTCAACCCCCTTACAATGCCCGAAAATGTGCACGCCGTAATATGGAGCAGCACAGTGCTGAAAAACCGCATATTCCTTGCCATAGGCAGCGTAGTGTGGATGATGCTGGGACTGCTTAACCTGCAAAAACGCGAGAAATTCATTTGATGCGTATTTGGAGTTATTGGTGTCCTGTTAATTTTTGTTCTGCTTATGTTTTGAACTCCTCCGTCTTCAAAAACAAAGTTTTTGAATCCACCTCCTCTTCAAGAGGAGGAATTTCTTCAAAATGTTTTTAGCAAGCGAGTGAATGGAAGTTTACTTACATTTACAACGAGCGAAGCATAGTTTCGATAACATCAAAGGAGTGCCGAGCTTGCGATGCTTAGTAGGGGGAGGGAGTTCCAACCATTGCGTTGCTTATATCGAACTGGCGTTAAATACGTTTACCAGACACCAATAATCTGGAGTAGTTGGAAACACAAATTGAATCCGCCCGAAGAACCATAAAGGTTTTTCGGGCGGATTTTTAGAAGTTGTTTGAATATCAGACCTTAGAGATTTATTTTTATTCTATCATTGCCTACATAAATTATGTAAACACCTTTCTCTAAGATTATCATCTCACCATCGTAGCTATCAACAGATTCAACAAGTGTTCCATTTAATGTATAAATTTTAAGATTCATACCATTTACACCAGATATTGAAATACTGTTTCCATTTACATTCACTATAGCATCTGCTAAAACACCATCAATGGCTGTAAGAACAAACGCGCCACTTACCACAATATCCTCAGCCGGCATAATGGAAGGTGCTTCACCCCAACCACTGAACGTGTAGCCCTCTTTTTCGGGAGAAGAAAGAAGTACAATGCTGTCGCCATAAGCGATGCTGTCGGTTGCATAGACTTCGCCATCGACTACATAAGTAACTCTATAGTAATTTACAATGAATGTACCATCTATGGTAATATCATCAGCCGGCATAATGGAAGGTGCTTCACCCCAACCACTGAACGTGTAGCCCTCTTTTTCGGGAGAAGAAAGAAGTACAATGCTGTCGCCACAAGCGATACTGTCGGTTGCATAGACTTCGCCATCGACTACATAAGTAACTCTATAGTAGTTTGCACTGAATGTACCATCTATGGTAATATCATCAGCCGGCATAATGGAAGGTGCTTCACTCCAACCACTGA
>SUXT01000083.1 GCA_015060835.1 Bacteroidales bacterium | reverse complement strand
TTCGCATAACAAGGTTTGCATCCCATGTTTCCAACAACGAGTAATTATCGAAATTCAAGTAGGCAAAATTCTTGTCTCTAAGCATCAATAATGCTTGAGTAGATTTACCAACTCGTCTAGGACCTGTAATTAGCTTTATCAGACTACTGTTTAACAACAAATCTATATCTTGATTACTTCTACGTACTAAATAAGAGCGTGACATCAGTTCATCACGTTCTTTACGCTGATTTAGAATGATTGTTTTCATCTTATATCTTGTTATTCATCTGCAATATTACTAGTTTTTCTTCAATTCACAAAGCGTATTGCACAAAAAACATACTATTTTATGCAGTACAAAGTAATTATTGCACAAAAACAAACTCTATGATATGAGAAATTACCTATTTTAGAATAATAAAACAGCAATAACTATACCCCAATTAATCTATTTGATAAAACAACATAAAAAGCGCAGTTCTAGTAAAAAGAAAAAGCGTACCAGCCCAGTCTTTTTGTTATATATCCAAACTACACTAAACTGATGAAATTATACTTCAAAGGTTAGAAGCTGTTTAAACAGCTTCTAAAAATAACATATACCCAATTACCTCGATTGCCAGAATTCAAGATACTGTGCGGCTACGGTGCGATGGTCGTGATATTTTCTCACCAATTGCAGACTCTCCTCTTTCATACGTGGAATCAGATGAGGATTCATTACAAGATTTTCAAGTTTGCGGTAGACATCCTCCTCATCGGGCACAACATTCACCATAGGGCGCAGAGATTTTTCTCCAATAAGGCTGTAATACTCCTCTTCGGCACCGCCTACCACTATCTTGCCCTTTGTCAACGCCAAAAGAGCATTCATTCCCGGAGAGTAGCCATACAACTGGTCGAGAAGCACATCGCTGTCGGCTACCATTTTGGTGTATTCCTCAAACGGCACATTTTCGGCTTTGAGTATCTCACACCTGTCGGGGTAATTCTCTTTCACCCTCATTAGTGCCCGCAACATTATATCTGTACCTTTATACTCATTGCGGCTCTTCTGTATACCTATAAAGAAGCGCACCTTGTCGTGTTGTTCCATTTTCGCCTCTCCTGCATCGCGCACATTTATGGGCATGGGAATATGCACAAGTTTGGAGCCGTACCGAGGCTTGTAAGCCGCATAATATTCGTACATCCCTGCAATAATTCCATCGCAGTCGTCGGCTATCATATAGTTGAGACGCTCCTTTGCAGTCCCGCTCCAATCGGCAATAAGTTCGCGGGTACTTTTATTGTCGACAAGACGGTCGCCTATATTAAAATCGGAGTAACGGAAAGTTTTTCTGTCCGTGCCGGCCTTCACCCACAGTGCGTCCATGCCGAAAGCACCGAGAAACACCTTTTTATTGTGGCGGCGAAGATAGCGATAGAAAGGGAATATCCGTTCGGCCTTAAGTTCAAGGAACATAGGGTTTATCAGCTGTACGACATCGTATCCGCGCATTTTGGGCAACAGTCCTATGGCATTAAACAGATATTTTATACCTGCAAACGGAGTGCCCTCTTCGCGCACAAGTGAAATATCGCGCCGGTAGTTTTTCCAAAAATCGCCGTTGCTGAGCACACACACTTCGTGCCCCGCCTCGCGCAACCCTTCGGAAAGCCCCCAATGGAGGTTGCTGTATTCGCCTATCAGTAATATTCTCATCGTTTCTGTGGTTTTTGGTAGGGCAGGATTTTACGCAGAAGTTTTATACCTAAAAAACTATTCGACAATATTGCAAAAAGTCTGTATTTAAAAGAATAATTTCTGAGAGGCAGCGGATAAAGCCCCATTGAACGGAAGTCGGTCCGGCAAACATCCTCCACCTCAGTTGCATTCCATCCATCGTAGTAGAGATTCAGCAAAGTATCCACTGTGAGCATGGCAATCTTGCGGTTGAGCGCAGCACGCTGTTCGAGCGTACACACCTCCTGCTCGGCGAAACGGAAGGCCACCATGCGTTCGAGCAACTTGAAAAGGTCGTTTATCCTGCGTATTTCATGAAATACATCGCGGTTGGCGGTTATTGAATCTTCCCTCCTAAAGTAGTTGTATACTATATTGTTACAAACAATAAGACTTTTGCCGTAATAATATATTTTGGTATTGAAATCCTCATCCTCGTGCATCACCCCCTCGGCAAATTTTATATTATGGCTGTCGACAATATCCTTTCTGAAGATATACATCCACGGACAGCCGCTCAGGTTGTTGCGCGACACATACTCTGCCCCGCTCGCGTAACGGCGAAGCCTGGTGCGCTGCTGCACACCCTGCACCATCTGCTCCTCAGTGCAGCACTCTCTGTAACCATGTTGCAGAATGTCGGGATTTTCATTACGCAACATTTCCACACAGGCACCAAATGCACCGGGAACAAGCGAATCATCAGCATCGACAAACTGGATATATTCGCCACGCGCCTCTGCCAACCCTCTGTTCCGGGCTGCTCCGGGCCCGCCATGAGATGACATTATCAGACGCACATTCTGTTGCCCGAAGCTCTCGCCCACCCATTCGGGGGGAGTATCCGAGCCGTCATCCACAACCAGAATTTCATAATCCTCTGCGAGAATATCCTGCGCAAGGATGCTTGCGATACATCTTTGCAGAAGTTCGCGCGGCAGATTATAGTGTGGCAATATAAATGTAAGCAGCATGGCAGATTTTATCAGCACAGTTTCTTGTGCATCATGGCTATCAGTTTACAATGAAATTTTGCTCCAAAGAGCGAATATGTAACGAACTTCAGCTTACGGCTGAAGGGAATCTCCATTTTGAAAAGTGTCTTCAAGTCTATTCTTGCGCCTTTCAACAAATCGAAAGCTGCATTCTTTTCCTCTTTGCCACCATCGGAGCAACGCATAAGGTCAGTAAGCGAATCGAGTGTACTTAGAAGTATCTCATTTGCTTCGGGAACAAGTTTATATTCGTCCATCACCTTCTTGTAAAGAATAACTTTATTCTTGTAAAGACAATACTGCGAAGCGAATGAATAGGAGCGTGTAATTCCGTCGTTATGGGCATAATAGTAGTATATTCCACCATCGGAATAATACACGCTGCCGCAATTCTCATACAACGACGGAGTAACAAAGAGATCCTCATAAACCTCACCCTCAGGATAACGAGTGAAGAGAAACATATCAGCACGATAGATTTTGTTCCACGCATAGCAATGTTCGTATGCCTTACGTTTGATGTAGTCGATGAAAATCTCCCTATTGCCCGTAACCTTTTCTGCGTTGAACGTGAGCAAGTGGCTGTCGGGCGATTCGTAGTGCACATTTACGGGAAATTCGAGTATGTCGATATCGGGGTTCGACTGCAATATTCTCATATTGTGGTAATATGTACCTGAAGCTACTGTATCGTCGCCGTCGACAAAAGTGATATATTCGCCCTGCGCAACGGCGAGTCCCGCGTTACGTGCCGAGGAGAGTCCGCCATTCTTCTTGTGTATGACCTTTACCTTGTCGCACTCCTGCGCATACCTTTCGCATATTGCACCGCAGTTGTCCGGTGAGCCGTCGTCCACAAGTATAAGCTCAAAGTCGGTGTACGTTTGCAGCAGAATACTCTCAATACAATTCTGCAAGTGCCTGCGCACTTTGTATACGGGGACTATGATGCTTAGTTTCATTTTATATTCGGATAAAAAATACTGTTTATTTTGCAGTTTATCTTCGTCTGAAAGACAAAGATAGCAACAAACGAGCGAGAAACATGAAGTTTACTTCAATGTTTTTCACAGCGAGTGCAGGATATCTTCGAGGTTTACCTCAAAGATAGCAACAAACGAGCGAGAAACATGAAGTTTACTTCAATGTTTTTCACAGCGAGTGCAGTTTATCTTCGTCCAATGACAAAGATAAACATATTGAATCATTTTTAACTATAATTATCAATTTATTTACCATAAAGAGTAAAACTTTTGCACTATACTTCTAAATTAAGGCAAAAATCACTATCTTCGCGTGCCTAAAAGGCCACTACAGCAATAATGGTAAAGGAAAATAGAGACGACAAAAAGGAATTGAACGGTTACGAACGCGCCATAAAGTATATGGGCGTCTTTGGCGGCACTCAGAGCTTTGCCATTATTTTAGGCATCATAAAGACAAAATTTGCAGCCAAGCTGTTGGGAGCATCAGGTCTTGGAATGATAGCGATGTATAACCGCACATTGCAGATGCTCAGCGATTTCACAAGCCTAAGCCTATCATTCAGTGCCGTGCGCCAGATTGCCGAGGCACACGAAAAGGGCAATTACGAAGAACTGCTACATTGGATCAAAGTGGTACGCAGTTGGGCATTCCTGACGGCGGTGGCAGGTGTTTTTCTTTCGCTGCTCCTCTACCCGTTTTTAGGTGACTGGATGTTCGAGGGCAACGATTACTACACTTCGCGTTTCCTGCTGCTCTCGCCAGTTGTGGGCTTCATGGCCATAATCGGCGGCGAGCTTGCAATTCTCAAAGGAGTGCACAGCCTTTACAAGGTTGCAAAATACACCTTATGGACATCACTGTCGGGGCTTGCCATCTCTGTGCCGTTATATTTAAGCATGGGCATAGCCGGTATTTTCCCCTCGATTTTCCTGACCTCCCTTGCACAGATGACAGTCCTGCTCTGCTACTCCCTGCCCACCTACCCCTACCACATAGCCCCACTGTCCAAAAATATACTGCGCGACGGGCTTGACATGGCAAAACTCGGCATCGGATACATCTTTGCAACAATAATGGCCTCTTTTTCAACATGGTTCATTTGCAAAGAGCTGTTGGACATCGGCAACAACACCATTGTCGGTTTCTATTCAACCGGACTCACATTGATGACCATGTTGCCCGGCATTCTGCAAGCCTCCATCGACTCCGACTACTATCCGCGTCTCTCTTCGATAAACAAGGATACTGCACTAATGAACCGTATGGTGAATGAACAGGCCGAAGTACAACTGCTTATACAGACACCATTGTTGATAGCCTATCTGTTTGCATTGAAACTGCTTGTTCCGCTTTTTTACGATTACGAACTCATGGAGGCTATTCCAATGACACAACTTGCACTGTTCGGAATGTTTGTCAGAACAATGACCTACCCTATGTCCTATATGCCATTGGCACGTGGAGATTCCAAAATTTTCATTCTGCAAGAGGCTGCTTACGACATAATAAATGTAATATTCGTAATTGCAGGCTACAAATTCTTCGGACTTTTAGGAGTGGGAGCAGCCATCGCTATCGTTTATTTCATCGAATGGATTATAGTCTGCATTGTTGCCTATTTCAAATATCAATTCACTCTGTCGAAGGAATTGGCCAAATGCTTCATTTTGCAACTGCCCATATTCCTATCTGTGCTTTATGTGGCACAGACAACCGATGGAGGAGTCGAATATTGGATATACGGTGCCACAACAACCATCGTTTCGGCAACGCTCTCCCTATATCTGCTCTCCAAACGCCTATCATTGGTAAAGCATCTTATCAGCCGCGTGAAACGCATAATAAAATAGCACCTTTATGAGATTCCTTATTCTGCTTTCCATATTTATATGCTATAATGCAGCAGGCGCATATTCCGCATCCCGCGACAAGGAATTCAGCCTCCCGTTCGACTTCCCAATCCTCCTCAGCGGCAACTTTGCCGAACTGCGTTCCAACCACTTCCACGGTGGAATAGACTTCAAGACACAGGGAGTGATAAACAAGCCCATACATGCCCCTGCCGACGGTTACATATCGCGCGCAACCGTAACGCCCGGCGGATACGGCAACGCCATCTACGTAACACACTACAACGGATACACCACCGTATATGGCCACCTTGAAAGTTTCACAGCCGACATTGCGGCAAAAATAAAGGAGAAACAGTACAGCGAAGAGACATTCGCCGCAGACCTCTCCTTCGGACAAGACGAATACCCCGTCCGCCGAGGAGACATCATAGCCATGAGTGGCAACACAGGCTACTCGTTCGGTCCTCACCTCCACTTCGAGATACGCGAAACAGAGAGCGGCGAACTTGTCAATCCCCTGCTCTTCTACAAAGAGCACATAAAGGACACAAAAGCACCGAAAGCATTTGCCCTCTCGCTGCATCCGCGTCCCGGCAAAGGCTGTGTCGATGGCAAAAGCGGGAAAAAGGTCTGCAAGATAGCCGATAACACTCTCAAAGAGAGCATCAGCGCATGGGGCGAAGTGGGCTTCGGAATAAAGGCCCTTGACTACATGGACAACACCTCGAACAACTACGGCGTCTACTGCATAGAGCTCAGAGCCGACGGCAAACTGCTCTATTCGAGCAAGATGGATCGCGTGGCACCCGTAGAGAACCGTCTGATAAACGCATGGGTAGACTACGAAGCATACTACCGCCGCGGCGAATGGTTCATGCGCTCCCACCTGACAGGCAACAACCCGTTGCGACTGCTTTCCACCGACGACAACCGCGGTTGGCTCGTCATCGACGAAGAGCGCACATACAACATCGAATACACCCTGAGCGACATTCACGGCAACACATCAAGCTACAGATTTGCAGTAAAAGGCAAGCGTTGCGATATTCCATCTGTCGACTCCAAAGGCGCACAATACTTCCGATGGGACACCGACAACGAACTGCGCGACCTCGGCATGAGACTGAAAATCCCCAAAGGCGAACTATTCGATGATGCCATCCTCGATGTCCGCCGCACAGAGAAGCCCGATGCCCTCTCCGACAGATACAATCTCGGGGGAATAACCTACCCCTTATGGCGAGGATGCGAAATTGCCATACAACTGAAAAACACCCCGGCAGAAAACAGTGAAAAACTATATATAAGGAGAGTAACCTCCGGCGGTGGATACGGCATAGGCGGCACCGTCAAGGAGGGATGGATAAAGGCACCAATATCTTCGCTCGGCACCTACGAAGCAGGGCTTGACACAGTACCACCCACTGTAAAGGAGCAAAAGAGCAAAGGCGGAACGCTCTCTTTCTACATTGCCGACAGCGAGACAGGTATAAAGAGCTACAAAGGATACATCGACGGAGAATTCAAGCTCTTCAAGTTCAGTTCCAAGAACGTACGGCTCACCTGCAACCTGCGTGCCGAGGGTGTCAGCCGCGGAAGCCACCATCTACGTCTTGTGGTTACCGACCGCGCGGGCAACGAGACTGTAACAGAAAAAACATTTAAATTCTAATACACAACCATGAAAAAATTCTTTTTGACAATGTTGGGCATCATGCTGCTCACGACAGCGGCAGAAGCCTGCACCAATTTCCTCGTCGGCAAAAAAGCATCGGCCGACGGTTCAGTCTTTATCACTTACAGTTGCGACAGCTACGGAATGAACGGATTCCTCTATCATTTTCCCGCAGCCATACACCCCGAGGGCACTATGCGCGACCTCTACGACTGGGAGGAGCAAAGATACCTGGGTTCAATACCCGAAGCCCGTCAGACCTATAATGTAATAGGTAACATCAACGAGCATCAGGTGGCAATCGCCGAGACAACCTTCGGCGGACGCGAAGAGCTTGTTGACACAACAGGTATTATGGACTACGGCAGCCTTATGCATGTTGCCCTCCAGCGCTCAAAGACAGCACGCGAAGCCATCAACATCATTACTACCCTCTGCAACGAGTATGGCTATTGCAGCACAGGCGAGAGCTTCTCAATTGCCGACCCCGACGAGGCATGGATTCTCGAAGTCATCGGCAAGGGCTCATACGAGAAAGGTATCGTGTGGGTAGCAGTGCGCATCCCCGACGACTGCATCTCGGCACACGCCAATCAGTCGCGTATTCACAAGTTCGACATGAAGGACAAGGAGAATGTGATGTATGCAAAGGATGTTGTATCCTTCGCCCGCAAGCGCGGATACTTCAGCGGAAAGGACGAAGACTTCAACTTCGCCGCAGCATACTGCCCCTTCGACTTCGGTGGCCTGCGCTACTGCGATGCCCGTGTATGGAGCTTCTTCAATATGTTCGGCAGCGAGGATATGAACAAATACCTCGACTGGGCAAAGGGCGATGCAACAGCAACCGCAATCCCTCTCTATATGAAGCCCAAGAAACCCCTCACATTGCAGGATGTTCAGAACGGTATGCGCGACCACTACGAGGGCACTCCCTTTGACATCTCGGGTGAAATTGGAGGCGGTATGTTCGACATGCCCTATCGTCTCTCGCCCCTCAGCTTCGAGGTAGACGGTGTGAAATACTTCAACGAGCGCCCCATCTCTACAATGCAGTCGGCTTTTGTATTTGTGGCACAGATGCGCCGTTCACTCCCCGACCCCGTAGGTGGCATCCTCTGGTTCGGATGCGATGATGCCGATATGATGATTTACACCCCCGTATACTGCTGCACCGACCGCGTGCCCGACTGCTACGCCGAGAAGTATGCCGACCCCGTAACATTCTCATGGAAGTCATCATACTGGGTGTTCAACTGGGTGGCAAACATGGTGTACCCCAAATACTCGCTTGTGATAGACGATATGCGCAAGGTACAGCGCGGATTCGAGAACCGCACAATCGAAGAGACCAAGAGCATCGAAGCCGAGGCTGTGAGAAGCATGAAAGGCTCGCCCCTCTATGCCAAACGGATGCTCACCGACTACACCTGCCGCGTGGCAGAGGAGGCTCTTGCCGAGTGGAAGAAATTTGCCGAATATATGATAGTGAAATATAACGACTTTGTTGTTAAACCCGAGAAGAACGGCAAGTTCGAGCGTACACCTTCGGGGGTAGGCGCCAACGTCAAACGTCCCGGCTACCCCAAGGCATATCTGAAGGAGTATGTGAAACAGACAGGCGATAAATATGTTATTCCTGCAAAGAAGTAGAATTATTTTTGTACTTTTGCAAAGAATTTCAAACCCGTAACGGATAAATAATTAAAATATCATGGATAACGAATTGATTAAAATGGTGACAGCCAAAGCAAACGAATGGCTCTCACCCGCATACGACGAAGAGACACGCAAAGAGGTTCAGGCACTTCTCGACAACGAGGACAAGAACCCCTTGATTGATGCTTTCTACAAAGAACTTGAGTTCGGTACAGGCGGCTTGCGCGGCATCATGGGCGCAGGCAGCAACCGCATGAACATCTACACAGTAGGTAAAGCCACACAGGGCCTTGCCAACTACCTCAACATCTGTTTCAAGGACAAGGAGCAGATTTCAGTTGTAGTAGGTCACGACTGCCGCAACAACAGCCGCTTGTTTGCAGAAATTTCGGCAAACATCTTCTCGGCAAACGGCATCAAGGTATATCTGTTTGAGGATCTCCGCCCCACCCCCGAAATCTCATTTGCCATCCGCCATCTTGGTTGCCAGAGCGGTGTGAACATCACTGCCAGCCACAACCCCAAGGAGTACAACGGCTATAAGGCATACTGGGAGGACGGCGCACAGATGCTTGCTCCCCACGATGTAAATACCATAAAGCACGTCGAGAGCGTGAAGGTTGAGGATATCAAGTTCCAGGGCAACCCCGCACTTATCGAGGTTATCGGCGAGGATGTAGACAACGTATTCCTTGACAAAATACACGATCTGATGATTGCTCCCGATGTAATCGAGCGTCAGAAAGACCTGAAGATTGTCTACACCCCCATCCACGGTTGCGGCCGCACACTCATCCCCAACTCACTGAAACGCTGGGGTTTCAACAACGTATATTGCGTTGAGGAGCAGATGGTGAAAGACGGCAACTTCCCCACAGTAATATCTCCCAACCCCGAAAATGCAGAGGCGCTGACACTCGCCCTGAAACTCGCACGCGAGGTTGATGCAGACATCGTTATGGCATCTGACCCCGACGCCGACCGTTTGGGTATCGCCTGCAAGGACGACAAGGGCGAATGGGTACTTATCAACGGTAACCAGACCTGTATGATGTTCCTCTACTACATCATCACACAGTACACCAAGCTTGGCAAGATGACCGGCAAGGAGTATGTTGTAAAGACTATCGTAACAACAGAGGTAATCAAGAACATCGCCGAGAAGAACAACCTTAAGATGTTCGACTGCTACACCGGCTTCAAGTGGATTGCAAAGGTTATCCGCGACAACGAGGGCATCATGAACTACATCGGCGGTGGTGAAGAGAGCTTCGGCTTCCTCGCAGAGGACTTCTGCCGCGACAAGGATGCAGTTTCAGCTTGCAGCCTCATCGGCGAGGTAGCAGCATGGGCAAAGGACAACGGCAAGACACTCTACGAAATGTTGCTCGACATCTACATGGAATACGGTTTCTCTAAGGAGACAACAGTAAACGTTGTTAAGCCCGGAAAGAGCGGTGCTGACGAAATCCGTCAGATGATGGAGAACTTCCGTGCCAACCCCTTGAAGACAATGGCAGGCGAGCCTGTTGTAGCATACAAGGACTTCAAGACACTCAAGCAGGTAGACGAGAACGGCAACGTTACCGACCTCGACATGCCCGAAACATCAAACGTACTCCAGTACTTCACAGCATCAGGACACAAGGTATCTGTCCGTCCTTCGGGAACAGAGCCCAAAATCAAGTTCTACATGGAGGCTAAGGGCAAGCTCACAGACCGCAGCGAGTATGCCAATGCTCTTGCAGAGGCCGACAAGGTAATAGAGGCAATGAAGCAGTCAATGGGCATCTGATAATATTAGATTGACTTATAAAAAACAGGTTCACTTCTGTGTGAAGTGAACCTGTTTTTTATTTATTGGTGTCCAGTTAATTTCTGACATTTATAGGCAGTTCTTTCTATTTGGATTTACGCAATGATTCCGTTCTTTCTGTGCCGACAGAAAAGCACGATTAAGTGAGCGCAATGCAAGCTTGCTTGCTAATTGCCGAGCGTGAGTGCTTTATCCAAAGAACCAAAGAGCTCTGCGCATGGGCGCTTTTTTA
>SUXT01000082.1 GCA_015060835.1 Bacteroidales bacterium | reverse complement strand
TTCATTCGAACTCCCTCCCCCTTCGGGTACTCCCTCTTATCCAAGAGGGAGAGTTTTATTGATTAAAATTCAATGGTTTAAAGAGTTAAAACTATTCTTTTAGGTATAATATCGCATAATCATTTAATAAAAAACTGCGCCACAATTCTTTAATTAGAATTGTGGCGCAGTTTTTATGTTTCTGCTTCAACCCTTCACATAATAATCCAGCCAATTGTTGAAAAGCTTCTCGGCATGAGAGCGCCAACGGTTTATAGGTTGCAATTCAGGGTTGTCATCAGTATAATAATTCTCTGGAATCTCTATCGGCAGTCCCTTTGCAACATCTCGGCGATATTCGCCGTCGAGCGTCATTAGGGCATACTCCGAGTGTCCCGTAATATAAAAATCACGCGTACCGCGCTCAGTCATGATATAGACACCCGAAACATCCGATTCCGATAGAAGTTCCACTCTATCCGCCCTCAGTATATCCTCCTTGCGTATCTCTGTGTGGCGGCTATGCGGCACATAGAAAGTCTCTTCAAATCCCTTGAACAACGGTAACTGCGGTTGCAGCAATCTATGAGGAAAAATGCCGAACATCTTCTTGTCCAACAAATACTTGGGAACATCAAACCTGTGATAAAGAATGGCCTGCGCAGCCCAACAGATATAAAGCGTAGATGTAACATTCTCCTTTGCCCAGTCGAAGATTTCCTGCAATTCGCGCCAATACCCCACCTGCTCATAATCCATCTTCTCCACCGGAGCACCGGTTATTATAAATCCATCGAAATGGCAGTTGCGCACCTCAGAGAAGCCTTTATAATACTTCGCCATATGTTCGGGCGAAGCATTCTTGGGCTTGTGTGTATCGAGTTTCACAAGTGTAAGTTCAATATCATGGTGCGACGTTGCCAGAAGACGTATAAAATCGGCCTCCGTAGTCTCTTTTGTAGGCATAATGTTAAGCAACGCAATCTTCAGCGTATCGCTTGCGGATGCTGCAAGTTCCTTTATCTCAACACCCTCGCCGCGTACAATTTCGAGGGCAGGCAATCCGGCAGGTACTTTAATGGGCATATCTTTGTCGGGTATTAAATTACCAAATATTCAAACGCTCCTCTTCGGGCAAATAAAGTTTGTCGCTCTCGGTTATTCCAAAAGCCTTGTACCAATCCTCAATATGCGGCAAAGTGCCGTTCACGCGCCAGCGTGAGAGAGAATGGGGGTCGCTCTTGGTACGTGAACGCACCTCCTCATCCCTGATGTTTCCTGCCCACACATTGGCGTATGCAAGATAGAAACGCTGTTCGGGCGTAAAGCCGTCTGCATCGTCCAGAGGAGCATCCTTTGTAGCATTCCTGAATGCCTGCATCGAAATTGTCAATCCTCCGTGGTCGGCAATATTCTCGCCCACCGTAAGTTCGCCATTGGCCTTCATGTCCGGTAGAACATATATCTTGTTGAAGTGGTCTATTATCACCTTTGTACGGGCATTGAAACTCTCAGCATCACTCTTTGTCCACCAGTCGGTAAAATTACCGTTCTTATCGAAGCGGCGGCCCTGATCGTCGAATCCGTGTGTCATTTCGTGTCCTATTACAACACCGATGGCACCATAGTTGAACGCATCATCAGCCTCCATGTCAAAGAAGGGATATTGCAATATTCCGGCAGGGAAACATATTTCGTTTGTAGTAGGATTATAGTAAGCATTGACAGTCTGAGGAGTCATATACCACTCGTCAAGGTCGACAGGTTTGTTGTGCTTGCGACTTATGACATCGTCCCACATATACTGCGAAATGCGGCGGCAATTCAATGAATAGCTGTCGGCAGGGTTTATTACAAGCCCGCTGTAATCCTTCCATTTGTCGGGGTAACCAATCTTCACTCTGAAGGAGTTGAGTTTTTCGTGCGCAAATCTCTTTGTGCTGTCGCTCATCCACTCCTGTGCATCAATGCGCTCGCCGAGTGCTTTCTGAAGATTGGCCACAAGTTCAAGCATACGCTCCTTTGCCGCAGGCGGGAAATATTTAGCCACATAAAGCTGTCCTACAGCCTCGCCGAGAGCAGCATTCACTGCTCCGAGAGCGCGTTTCCAGCGGGGACGCTGTTCCTGTGTACCGCTGAGTGTACGGCCATAGAATTCAAAGTTCTGCGCGCTTATGTCGTCGCTCAGTTCACCTGCGGTGCTGTTGATTAAATTCCAGCGGATGTAAGCTGCAATATCTTCGATGGGAGTATCTTCAATAATGGCTGCAACTTCGTGGATAGGCTCCAATTGCGAAACATTCAGTTCGGTTATATCAGTGATTCCGAGATTGCCGAAAAAGTCGTCCCAACTGATGGTGGGATACTCGCTTTTCAGCGCATCGTACGACAGTTTATGATAGTTCGCCGCCGGGTCGCGCAACTGCACATTATCGAAGGATTTTCCGGCGATTCGTGTCTCTATGCGCATTACAGCGTCGGCATACTTTTTTGCCTGCTGTTCATCGTATCCGCAGAGAGTGAACATCTTGGCCGTATGCTCCATGAATTTTGAGCGTATGTTCACCGTAGCGCTGTCCTCGTCAAAGTAGTAACTCTTTTCGGGCAGCGACAATCCTCCCTGATATATTTGCAATAGGTTGCTGCGACTGTTCATTATGTCAGCTTCGAAGAACACGTGGAAAAATCCCGATATTCCCTGTCGCATCATTGTGGCTGTGAAAGGCAACACCTCTGCAGGCGAACCTATTCCATCCACCTTTTCGAGCAAAGGCACAATAGGAGAATACCCTTCGCTGTTGCGTCGTGCGCTGTCCATTGCAAGATTGTAGAGGTCGCCAATCTTCTTGGCATTTGAGTTTTCAGGGGCATCCTTCATGGCAGCCTGTTCAAGCACAAGTTCCTTAAGCTGCTCGCGGTTCTTTTCGGCAAGAGCATCGAACTGTCCGTAGCGTGCATATTCGGCTGTCAAAGGGTTCTTCTTCATCCATCCTCCGTTGGCATAACCATAGAAGTCGTCGCCGGGCTTCATGGTTGTGTCGAGGTTGGTCTTGTCTATTTTTGTCTTCATCTGTTCGGGCATCATGCAGGCAGTTATACCAAGCGCAAGAAGTGTGCTTACGATAATTGTCTTCATTGTTGTCTTTTTAATTAGTACTTAATGTTTATCACTCACTGTTATGAGAGGAATCAGGAGAAGTTTTCAAGTTCTTCCATACTCTTTTCCCACTCATCCATAGCCTCGTTCAGCTGTCGCTTCAACGAAGCATATTTTTCGTAGTTCGAGCTGTCTGCACCACCTTCCGGAGTGCTCATCAATGCCTCCATGCAGGAGATTGCAGCCTCAAGCTCGTTCACTGCTTTTTCGTTCTCTTCGACGCGGCGCTCTATTTTGCGGCGCTGCTTCACAAGCTGCTTTTCGGCCTCGTAGCTCAATCGGCTCTCGCTCACCTGCTTCACAGTCTCCTTTGTCGGAGTTTTTTCCGCGGCAACCGCCTCGTTGATGTTCTGCGCATTCTTGCTCGCAAGGAATTCGTATATACCGCCAAGATGTTCACGTACCTTGCCGTCGCCAAATTCGTAGACCTTCGTTACAAGGCCGTCAAGAAAGTGACGGTCGTGGCTCACAAGTATCACCGTACCGTCAAAGTCGCGTATAGCCTCTTTGAGCACATCCTTAGACTGCATATCCAAGTGGTTGGTAGGCTCGTCGAGTATAAGCAGATTCATCTGCTGCAACAACAGCCTTATCATAGCCAATCGGCTGCGCTCTCCTCCGGAGAGCACACGCACCTTCTTGTCCGAAGCCTCGCCACCGAACATGAATGCTCCAAGAATATCGCGTATCTTCAGGCGTATATCACCGGTTGCCACATTATCAATAGTCTCAAAGACTGTCAGATTTTCGTCGAGCAACTGAGCCTGATGCTGTGCAAAATAGGCAATCTGCACATTATGGCCTATGGTAATGTTGCCGCCGTAATCAAGTTCACCAAGTATGCAACGGACAAGCGTTGTCTTTCCCTCACCGTTGCGACCTACAAATGCCACCTTTTCGCCGCGATTGATGGTAAAATTAACTCCGCTGAAGACTGTGTGTGTACCGAAGCTCTTCTCTACATCTTCGCAGATGACAGGATAATTTCCGCTACGTGTCGCAGGCGCAAATTTCAGTCTCAGACGGCTTGTATCCTCCTCATCTATGACTATCGGCACCATCTTTTCCAACTGCTTTATGCGGCTCTGCACCTGCACTGCCTTTGTTGGCTTATAGCGGAAACGCTCAATAAACTGACGCGCATCGGCTATCTCCTTCTGCTGGTTCTCGTATGCGCGAATCTGCTGCTCGCGGCGCTCCTTGCGCAACTGCATGAATTCGTCATACGGCATCTTGTAGTCGTGTATACGTCCACAGGTAATCTCGATGGTGCGCGTGGTTACAGCATTCAGAAAGGCGCGGTCGTGGCTCACAAGCACCACAGCATTGCCGCTGCGGGCAAGAAACTGTTCGAGCCACTGAATACTCTCTATATCAAGATGGTTGGTAGGCTCATCGAGCAGAAGCACATCAGGATGACGCAACAGTAATTTGGCAAGTTCGATGCGCATGCGCCAACCGCCACTGAACTCACGCGTGGGGCGCGTAAAGTCGCTTCTCTTGAATCCGAGTCCCGTAAGTGCACGCTCAATCTCAGCCTCATAATGGCTGCCTCCCATCATAGTGTATTGCTCGTTAAGATGGGTATAATCCTCTATAAGTGTCTGATAGGCATCACTTTCGTAGTCGGTGCGCGTGGCAAGTTCATCGTTCATCTGCTGAAGACGCTGCTCCATTTCGTGTATATGCTCAAAAGCAAGTTCAGCCTCCTGGAAGACTGTACGTCCGTCGGCAGGAGTCATCACCTGCGGCAGATAGCCGATTGTTACACCACGCGGCAAAGCCACATTACCCCCGCTTGGCGACTGTTCGCCGGCGAGAATCTTCAGCATAGTGCTCTTTCCTGCACCATTCTTGCCTACAAGTGCTATACGATCCCTCTTGTTGATGATGAAACTCACATCCTGAAAGAGGTTGGTTCCACCAAAATCAACGCGCAAATTATCTATGGAAATCAATTTTCTATATCATTTTTTACGGACACATTGCGAAGTTATGTTTTTATTGCGAAAAAACCGACAGCAATATTCCGCTATTTTGTTTATTTATAATTTTTAGAAACTGTTTAAGAAGCTGTTTGAATTTTATTAGAAAATAATTCTATATTTGCTATGTTCATTTCGGCTTCTTAAGAAGCTGTTTCCAATGCCTTAATCAACTCCGTGAACTTCTCCGGCGTAATTCCGGCATCATACTTTATGCCGAAAAGGTCGAAAAGCCTGTTCGAGCGTCCCTCAATCGCACTGCTTATATACTCCCCTGCCTCTTCCTTGCGTCCACTGTTCCATAGCATATCTGCTATATGCGCATCGACATCAGCCGAATCGTACATATTCCTGCGCACCTGCTTCAGAAGCAATACTGCAAGGTCGGTATGTTTGCGGGAGTGTATGAAAAGCGCTACCTCAAGAAGCTGATCCTCGCGGCTGTGCGGTTCCCTGTCAAGGAGATCCATATGATTCAGAAGCAGGCTGTCCTTGTCGTGTATTTCGAGATACTCCTCGCCATGCAAAGCCAACAGGTTAGTGTCCGCAGCATCGAAGGTGAGAGCATTCTCCATCAGTTTCTCCGCCATTTCACGATAACCTATATTATCGCATATCAATGCCTTGTTCATCTCGGTAATCATCACTTCGGTGGTTGTCAGTTCTCCCGACAGCAACAATTCGTCGAACAGCTGCACCGCTTCGCGGTATCTGCACAAGGCACATAGCGACAAGGCTGCAAAGAATGTAGAGATTACATTACCGGGATAAATAAGCGACAACTCACAGAACTCATTATACGCAGTGTCATAGTCCTTGAGATAATAGTGGCAATAGGCCTTCATCATCTTGGGATACTCTGCATCCTCATTAGTGGTAAGTTCATACTCGAAACATTCGAGAGCCTTTGCAAATCGTCCCGACACATAATATATATACCCCAACTGTTCCCAATAGAAATAGTTGTAGGAATTTATGTCAAGCAACTTATTGTAGAGCGTCATGGCCTCCTGCATACGGTGCAACTCCACAAGGCAGTCGGCCTTCGCTTCGAGCAGGGGAATGTGCGAAGGATAGCGGCGCAGGCCCTTTTCCACCCACGCAAGCGCCTCCTTGTAGAAGCCGCTCTTTATCATCACATCCAATGCTCCCAACGCAATCTCGTCGCGCATATTGGTTGTCTCAAGAATAGCGTTCAGCCCCGAGAGCGTACTCTCGTTGCCACCTGCAATCTCCACCTCTGCCTTCAGAAGTTTCAGTTCGGGAGTATCCATTATGGATAATCCGGCAAGTTTGCGACGCGCCTCGTTCACCTCACCTTTGCTCAGGAGGGTGCGTATCTCGGCTTCGGCTATCTGCGGATCCGAAGGATAGAGCCTATGGGCATATCCAATCACATTTTCTGCATCGGCATATTGGTTCTTGAACAGGTAATATGATGCAATCTCCAACAGGTCGTCCGCGCTGAAATAGGAATTTATCGAAAATTTCAGCATCTGTTCGTACCTGTCGAGAAGCAAACGGAACTTTTCTGATTTGAAATATGCCTGATCCATGCCTGCTGCTTATTTGCCTTTAATCTTGCTCCATGTATCCTTGAGCGATACTGTGCGGTTGAAGATAAGGTGTTCGGGAGTAGAATCCTTGTCTACATTGAAATATCCTATGCGCTGGAACTGCAAGTAATCCAAGGGCTTTTTCTCGGCAAGATATTTTTCCACGTAGCACTCAGTAAGCACCTTCAGCGAGTCTGTGTTTATAGCCTCTTTCATTGCTTCGAGACTGTCGCAGCCCTTTGCCTCGCGTATTGCAGCAATTTCGTCGCGGGGGTTCTCTACCTTCCAGAGACGGTCGTAAAGACGCACCTCGGCTTTCAGGCAGTGGTCGCAGCTCACCCAGTGGAGTGTGCTCTTGACCTTGCGGTTGGCATCGGGTTCGCCGGTCTTTGTACCGGGGATATATTCGCAGAGTACCTCTGTTATATTTCCATTCTCGTCCTTGTTGCATCCTGTGCATAGCACAATGTAAGCATTCTTCAGACGCACCTCGCGGCCGGGTGTAAGACGGTAGAAGCTCTTGGGAGCATCCTCCATGAAGTCGTCGCGCTCTATCCACAATTCGCGGCCGAATTCTATTGTGTGTGTACCCTCTTCGGGGCGTTCGGGATTGTTCACTGCCTGCAACGATTCATACTCGCCCTCGGGGTAGTTGGTTACTACGAGTTTCAAGGGGTTGATGACCGCCGACACACGTGTGGCACGGCTGTTCAAGTCCTCGCGTACAGCCGATTCGAGCAGTGCAAAGTCGTTGAGCGCATCGAATTTGGTGTAACCTATCTTGTCCACGAAATTGCGGATTGATTCAGGCGAATAACCGCGACGGCGGAAACCGCAGAGTGTCGGCATACGGGGATCATCCCATCCGTTCACAAGACCCTCTTTCACAAGGATAAGCAGATTGCGCTTGCTCATGAGTGTGTAGTTGAGGTTCAGTTTGTTGAATTCATACTGGCGGGGACGGTTGTCGTCAAGATCCTTACCCTCTTTAAGTTCATCTACAAAGTAGTCGTAAAGAGGACGGTGAGGAACAAATTCCAATGTGCAGAGCGAGTGTGTTACACCTTCGAAAAAGTCGCTCTGTCCGTGCGCAAAGTCGTACATGGGATAAGCCTTCCATGTCTCACCGGTACGGTGATGGGGAGTCTTTACCACGCGATAGATGATAGGGTCGCGGAAGTGCATATTGGAGTGTGCCATGTCTATCTTTGCACGCAACACCATTGCGCCCTCCTCTATCTCTCCGCTGTTCATCTTTTCGAAAAGAGCAAGATTCTCCTCAATGGGACGGTCGCGGAAAGGGCTGTTCACGCCGGGCTGTGTGGGTGTACCCTTCTGCTCGGCAATCTGCTCCGATGTCTGCTCGTCGATATAAGCCTTACCCTCTTTAATCAGGCGAATGGCAAAGTCCCACAACTGGGGGAAGTAATCCGATGCATAGTATACATTTGCCCAATCGAATCCCAACCATTTTATATCCTCCATGATTGCATCTACATACTCGGTGTCCTCCTTTGTAGGATTGGTATCATCGAAGCGCAAGTTGCAGATTCCGTTGTATTTCTGTGCCATTCCAAAGTCCATGCATATGGCTTTTGCATGACCTATATGAAGATAACCGTTGGGTTCGGGCGGGAAGCGTGTCTGCACCTTTCCTCCATTCTTGCCCTCAGCAAGGTCATCTATTATAATCTGTTCAATGAAGCTGATGTTCTTCTTTTCGCGATTTTCGCTCTCGTTTATTTCAACCATTTTCTATGATGTTTAATTTATATACAAAAACGTGCAACAGCCTGCATCGGATGCCATGCACCAATGCCTGCCATTGTCAAACTGCAAATTTAAGAAAACTTCTTCTAATAAGTCTATAAATTTACACAAAAAAAATCTTTTTATCAGGGATTTTTCAGTCTGTCGGTTACCACATAATTGCAATAGTAACCCAGCTTGTAGAGTTTGAAGAGAAGCAGCGAAGGATTCTCGCCCATAAGATTGGAACGTAGCACACTCTGCGACTTTCGCCACAACCATGCAGCGAAGGGAATCATTCCAACGCTCCGCACCCTGCGATAAGCCTCAAGGAGGGGGGTGGTATTTATATCCTCACGAAGATTGTAAAGAGTCTTCAGCGACTGCTCCACTTTGGAGAGATAATGTTTATTGCTCTCCAGTCCCACATGCAGCAGCGGGTTGTCTATATGAGTGATTGTCAGCCCATTCTCCTTTATTTTATGCCCGAAGAGAGTATCCTCGTAACCATACTCCTTGATACTCTCATCGAAACGGATTGAGAGGAATAATGAGCGTTTGATAGCAAAGTTGAATGTAGAGAAATCGTTGTAGGGATGCTTGCGTCTCACTGATGCAGGACGCTTGCTGTCGGCATTCTTCTCGTACTTGTACCGCAAAGTGCAGTCGGGCGAAGGGATAAAGACCGGATGATAAAGCCCGCCGCATACAATATCATTACTTTGCAACACCTCAAGATATGTTGATAGGAAATTGCGCTTCTCCACAATAGCATCGCTGTCGATAAATATAAGATTATCATACTGTGCCTCCTCCGCCAATCGGTTCCTCACACGCGCACGACCAAGATTGACCTTATACTCGATGATGCGGCAACAAGGCAACTGGGCAATTGAACGATTCTGTTCTATACCCTCATCCGTCGAGCCATCTTCGCCGATAAGTATTTCGCACGGTACGCCAAGCCCGACGCACTGACGGGAAAGTTCCTCGACAAGCACGCGACAATTGTAATCTTTAGTGGGAATAAGTATCGACAGCATCAAGTTTGTTATTATCGTGTTTCTCTGTTAGCAAAGTTACTATTTTATATGTATCTTTGCAATAACATATACACAGATTTATAAATTTATAACATATCAAGCTATGGCACAACCTCTTGCAGAAAGACTGAGGCCCTCGACTCTCGACGGATTTGTAGGACAACAACATATAGTCGGCGAAGGCGCAATACTGCGGAAAATGGTAGAATCCGGCAAAATACTGTCGTTCATTCTATGGGGTCCTCCGGGAACAGGCAAGACCACCCTTGCAAAAATCATTGCCAACAAGCTCAACCGCCCCTTCTACACCCTCAATGCCGTATCGGCAGGTGTAAAGGATGTACGCGAAATAATAGAAAAGGCAAAATCGGCACCGCTATTCAACAGCGGCGGCTCCCCCATACTCTTTATCGACGAGATCCACCGCTTCAGCAAGTCGCAGCAGGACTCTCTGCTGAGCGCCGTAGAGACAGGCGTCGTAACCCTTATAGGCGCAACCACCGAAAACCCTTCGTTCGAAGTGATACGTCCCCTGCTCTCCCGCTGTCAGATGTATGTGCTGAAATCTCTGGAAAAAGAGGACTTGCTATCACTGCTTGACCACGCAATCACCAAAGACGAAATACTGCTCAAACGACAAGTACAGATAAAAGAGAGCGATGCCCTACTCGCCCACAGCGGCGGCGATGCCCGCAAGCTGCTGAACGTACTCGAACTTGTAGTGGAAGCTGACAACGAAACACCGGTCGTAATAACGAACGAGAAAGTAAAGCAGCGCATACTGCTCAACCCTGCCGCCTACGACAAGGACGGAGAGATGCACTATGACATAATATCAGCATTCATAAAATCGATACGCGGCAGCGACCCCGACGCAGCCCTATACTGGCTCGCACGCATGATAGAAGGCGGAGAAGACCCTGCATTCATAGCCCGCCGACTGGTTATCTCCGCATCCGAGGATGTAGGCCTCGCCAATCCCAATGCCCTGCTACTGGCAAACGCAGCCTTTGATGCCGTAATGAAAATAGGTTGGCCCGAAGGACGCATCCCCCTTGCCGAGGCAACCGTCTACCTTGCGACTTCCCCCAAAAGCAATTCGGCATACATGGGCATAAACAAAGCATTGGAAACCGTCAGAGAGACAGGCAACCGCCCCGTTCCCCTACACCTCCGCAACGCCCCCACCGAACTTATGCAGGAACTCGGCTACTCCGATGGCTACAAATACTCCCACGACTATCCGGGACACTTTGTACGACAACAATTCATGCCCGACCGCATGAGCGATACCATCCTATGGGAACCGCAGGACAACGCAGTGGAAGCCAAGATGAAAGAGCGCATGAAAAACTGTTGGGGCGAGTATAAGAAATACAAAGAATAAAACCATTTCAAATCTAAATCAAACAGCCCGATAGCGTAAAATTATCGGGCTGTTTGATTTATTGAAAAATGATTATCAAATATATTACCTAAAATGCAACGTTGCATTGCAATGTCGGTGGAAATAAGTAACTTGAAAAGTTGTCCCACTTTAAGCTAATCTTTGGACACATCTTTCAGTTTTTATATTTT
>SUXT01000003.1 GCA_015060835.1 Bacteroidales bacterium | reverse complement strand
TGTCGTAACTCAAAGATAACCAAAAAGGGCTGACAAACCAAATAGGTTGTCAGCCCTAAATTTTTAGGAGTACCTTAAAGTTTACCGGACAGTAATAATAATTTATTATGGAGACTGCAGTTTGTGACTTTGTACTACAACGGGAGAGTGCTTTATACTCAAACATAGGTGTAGCTGAAAATATGATATTTTGGAGGTGATGCGTATCGCTCTCGATGATTTGTACAATAATGATATTAGTGCTTATAATCATTGCAAACAGAATCTTAGAGCATCAACGTGGAGTGTTTTGGAAGATGTGTGGACTTTGTGGAATCCTGTGCCAAAAAATAATGGCGAATGGTGTGGCGATAATAATATGACATTTATTCTATCACCAAGCCATAAGTGTTACATAGATTGTCTAAAGAGAAAATTTATTCAATGTACTTATGATAAGCACGGTTCTCCAGATTTTAGCTCGGTAACTTACGTGGGTTCTGTTGTGGATATATCAGATATCTATGATGGGCTGTCAGTAGACCAAATTCATAAGAGGGGTGGAGGCTCAGAGAGTTTACAGGAAATCGCTCAAGAAAGGATGTCGAAATCATTGAGTAGAGAGGTGATACAATGGGCAAATAAGAACAATACTCAGTATGATCCATATCTGTCCTGTCCATCCGCATTTATAATGCGGATGTTCTGAGTATCAGCATTTACAATGCGCTTACATACATTAAATCCAATTGAACCTGAAGCCGCGCGTAATATCCTTACGGTTGTATTTTAAGCGCATCCAGATGCTTATACTTAAATACGCGAAGGGATGCTGTTATTCCAATTTCAAGTCACAAATGCGGTATTTCCCGTTCATACGTGTCACTACTAACTTAACTCGAATAATACCATTACCTGTATTATACCAAACCGTAAAAAGGTTACTTCCTATAGACTCAACATTGAGCGAACTATACCAGAATGCATCAAAATCAGCACAACCGATCAATGGGTCTATCGGGTTTGCATCTTCAAGGAACAATTGCGACATAGTGGTATATTTTATCTGCATATCGGCTGTAAAATATGTTTGGCGCAAACGTAGCAAATCCTGCTCAAGAGAAGGAAGCATCTTAACGTATGGATAGACATACGCCTTGATGAATGTCTCAACAAACGTGTAGGCGTCCTTATCATCTTTAACATCTACTGCTGAAATGTCAAAGATTTGATTGCCGTAGCCTTCTCGTGTATATTCCGGTGTTACATATCCGATACGCGGCTGCCCGTTTGCGTCCTTTACAATCTTTAGAGGAATGTGAATACCGGCGCTGTCCATCTCGTTCCACCAGTACGAAACCATATACCAATCGTCTTCCAAATGCTTACATCGAAGGCTTTGTCTGCCAAAGGTGGATACATCTTGTGTGCGCAGTAACGGATTGCTACCTGTAGCATCTACCAAACGTCCCATTTTCGCTTGCATCTCTTTTGTAAGGAACTGCTGCACCAATGTTTCTCTCATTTCATCATCTCCCTCTTCCATCGCTTTCATATAGCGTACATAGAAATGTTTTATCTGTTTTATATCAGAGAGAGACTGTGTAAATGACATTCCGGCAAACAGAAATACCCCCACTATAGCGATAAGCATCATAAATATGGTGCTATATTTCTTTATCCTTATCATATATCACCTTCTAAATAACTGAATTAGAGGCGAATTTAACCTGCAAATGTTAGAAACTGTTTGAATTTTTTGAAAAATAATTCTGAAATATAATTCAAACAGCTTCTATACAAAAGCAGAAATATTCCCTCCTTATAGGCTTTTCAGCGTCTCTGCCGCACCGGGGTGTCCGAGTTTCTGTGCCTTTTCGAGATTCTGCTTAGCGTCCGACTTGTTGCCTTTTGCCATCTGGCAACGTGCAAGCAGATAGTAGGCATCGGGGCTGTCGGGGGCTATCTTCACGGCTTTTTCGAGCGTGGGGATGGCATCGTCTATCATGTTCACGCGGTAGCATAGGCGACCTTTTTCGAGCAGGAAGAGTATGTTCTCAGGCTCCAGTTTCAGTGCAAGCTCAATGTCGGCGAGGGCGAGACGGTACATCTTGCCGTTGTACTCTGCCTGCTGGCGCATATAGTAGAAGTTGGCATTCACGTTGCCGCTGAGCAGATTTTCGTAGATGTTGTAGTCGAGCACTGCTTCGCGGTAGCGTCCTGCACGATACTTTACAAGACCGCGGTTGAGCACGTAGGGTGCCATAGCTGTTATGGGTACGCGTCCGAAGGTTGCTATTGCGCTGTCGAGTTGCAGAATGGCTGCATCGCTGTCGCCGAGAATCTCCTTGCAGTTGGCAGCGAGCATGAATATCTCGGCACTGCGCAGGTTGGTGGATGATAGTGAAGCGTAGCTGTCAAAGGCTGTAGCGTAGTCGCGCTTGGTATAGTGCAGATTGCCTTTCAGACGCAGAAATAGCGGCTGTCGGTCAATCTCTATTGCACGGTCGATGCAGGCTATTGCTGTGTCGATGGAGTAGGCTGTGCCTGCAATGGAGTCGGCATAGAGTTTGTGGGCATAGAGGCTGTTGGCTTTGTGGTACCACACCTCCTCTTTCTTGTCGGCGAGCGTGAGTGCCTTTTCCCAATCGGCGAGGGCTTCCTTATATTCCTTCAGCTTCGATACGTTGTATTCTGCTCTGTGCAGATAGCCTTGATAGCTTTCGGGGTATTGGGCGAGAAACTCTGCGAGCATGGTGCTGTATGCCGTGCTGTCCGATGAGAAAGATTGAAGCATCAGGCATGACAGTGCCTCTTCTTCGGTCTCCGGCAGGCTCTTCTTTATGCCTATGCGGGTGAAGCGGTTGCTGTTGTAGTTGGCGGCTTTTATGGTGAGGCTTTTCACGAACTTTGCTGAAATGGCGTGGCTCTTCAGTGTGTCGCCTGTGCCAACTGATTGCAGCAGTGCCACAAGTTCGCCCTGTTCGTTGAGCAGGGGGGCTGAGGTGTGCTTTTCGCGCTTGGGCAGGCTTATGGTATAGTAGCTGTTGCCGCCTGCTATTGTGTCGACTTTCTCGATTGTGGTCTCTTCTATCGTGCCGCTCTTCTTCATGCCGTAGGCTACCAGATAGAGCTTCTCGGCAGTGGTGGAGGGCTGTGTGGCCGGGGTGAGGGCCTGCAATTTTTTATCGGGCTGTGCGTATGCGCGTATGCAGTCGTATATTTCGTCGGCGCCTGATACTTTCACTATTTGACGCATTGTGCCGCGGTTGTCTATCGCTACGGCGCTGTCGCAATCAACGAATAGTGAGTAGGTGGAGAGCAGTTCGCCGTCGCTGCCGGTGAATACTCCTGTGCCGCTGCGCAGCAGTTTGCCGTCTTTGAATGTGAGTATGCTTACTACGGAGCTGCGCCCTGCTGTTACCTTCTTGGGTGCCTTTGCACCGAGGCAGAGGGGGAGCAGCAGCAGTATCAGTAAAAGTCTGCTTTTCATATTCTTATTCGTTTGTGTGGCGCTGGCGTACAGCTTCGTAGAGTATGACTGCTGTTGCTACGGATACGTTGAGTGATTCTATGCGGCCGTACTGCGGTATTGACACCCAATCGTCGCAGAGGGCAAGATGTTCGGCGGGTATTCCTGTGTCTTCGGCTCCCATTACTACGCATACGGGGGCGGTAAGGTCGCTTGCCGTGTAGTTCATTTTACCCTTTTCTGTGGCACATACTATGCGCAGGCCGCTTGCCTTCAGGTATTTGAGTGTTTCGGTGATATTCTTTTCGCGGCATACGGGCAGTGTGTGCAGTGCGCCTGCCGATGTCTTTACGGCATCGGCATTGACGGTTACACTGCCGTGCATGGGAATAATTACTGCATCTACTCCTGCACAGTCGCAGGTACGGGCTATCGAGCCGAAGTTGCGCACATCGGTGATGCCGTCGAGAAGCACCAGTAGAGGAGTCTTTCCCTCTTCGAAGAGTGTGGGCACTACAGTCTCTATGCTTGCATATTCCACTGCCGATACAAAGGCAATCACTCCCTGATGGTTCTTGCGGGTGATGCGGTTGAGTTTCTCCACCGGCACACGCTGTACGGGGATTGTGCGGCCTTTGAGGGCTGCGAACAGTTCGCGTGAAAGTTCACTCTGTATATCTTTCTTAATGAGTATCTTGTCAATCTCTTTGCCGGCGTCGAGTGCCTCAAGTACGGCGCGTACACCGAATATCATTTCGTTATTTACTGCCATATTATAGTCTGTTGTTTTATTGCTGGTTATTGGTTGATATAAGGTTGCGGGCTGTGTCGATAGCCGCTTCGGTGAGCTGTTCGCCGCTCATCATCTGCGCTATTTCCCTGATGCGTTCTTCGGTGTCGAGCGGGCGTATGTAGGTGCGTGTGCCACCGTCGCCCTCCTCTTTGCACACTTTGTAGTGGCGCGAACCGAGTGCTGCCACTTGTGGCAGGTGGGTGATGCTTATTACTTGTCGTTCCATGCTGCCCATCTGTTGCATGAGACGTCCCATGCGTTCGGCGAGTATGCCCGATATTCCGGTGTCTATCTCGTCGAATATGAGTGTGGGCATTGCTGTGAATTCTGCTATTATTGACTTCAGGGCGAGCATCACTCGCGCCATCTCTCCGCCTGATGCCACTTCGGCAAGGGGCTGCATGGGACTTATGCTGTTTGCCGAAAACAGGAAGGTTGCCTTGTCGCAGCCTGTGGGGGTAAAGTCATCGGTTGCGGAAAGTGTCGCTTCGAAGCGAATCTTGGGCATTCCCAGAGTTACGAGTATTGCTGTTATCTTTTCGCGCAGGGTGTCTGCTGCTGTTTGGCGCAGCTCTGTGAGTAGGCCGGCGAGCGCTGTGAGTTCTTTTCGCTGTGTGGCAACCGATTTTTCGAGTTCTGCTATGCGGTCGTCGCCACAGATTATGTTGTCGAGTCGTGTGCGATACTCTTCGGCAAGGGCGAGCAGGGCATCGATACTCTCTACGTGGTGTTTCTTGAAGAGGTCGTACATCAGCGTCAGGCGTGCCTCTATCTGTTCGAGTCGGGCCGGAGAGAATGTGCTGCTCTCTGCGTTGTGGCGTATTTCGTTGCAACAGTCTTTAAGTTCTATGTAGTTGCTCTCTATGCGCTCGGCGAGTGCCTCGGCTACGGGATAGTGCGGAGCTACGCGGCTGAGCGATGAAGCAGCTTCGCGCAGTGATTGGAGCAGGCTTTTCTCGTCGTTGTCTATTAGTATTATTGCTTTGTGCAGTGCCGATTGTATCTCTTCGGCATGTGTGAGTTGTTCCGATTCCTGTTCCAGTTCCTCCTGTTCTCCTTCGCTGAATGAGGCTCCGTCAATCTCTTCGAGTTGATAGCGAAGCCACTCCTCATCATTGCGCACTGCTTCGAGCTGTTCTTTTGCTTTCTGTAGCTCCTTGCGTGTGGTGTCGTATTGTTTGTAGAGTGCGCGGTACTCTTCGAGCTGTTCTTCGTCTGCTGCGAGCAGGTCGAGCACGTTCAGTTGGTAGTTCTTGTTACCTAACAGCAGGTTCTTGTGCTGCGAATGTATGTCTATGAGCCTGCCTCCAATCTCTTTGAGTAATGCGGCTGAGACGGGGGTGTCGTTTACGAAGAACCGTCCGCGGCCTGTTGAGGATAGTTCGCGGCGTATGATACATTCGTGGGCATCGTATTCAAGCTCATTTTCTTCGAAGAGGCTTTCGAGGTCGAGTGTGGAGATGTCGAATGTGCCTTCGATGATACATTTGTCGGCTCCCTCGCGCACAAGTTTGGAGTCGGAGCGTTCGCCGAGGAGCATGGATATTGCTCCCAAGAGTACCGATTTTCCGGTTCCGGTCTCTCCGGTTATTACAGAGAAGCCTGAGGAGAAGTCTACTTCAAGCTTTTCTATAAGTGCGTAGTTCTTTATTTGTAGTGATGTGAGCATTTAGTGTCAGATGGTTGAAATTTTATCCCATGAAGATGTGAGGGAGGGATTTATCTCTGTCAGTATCTCCACTGCCTGTTTGCGCTCTTTTGCGGGGCCTTGTGAGAAGATGTTTATAAGTTCTTCCTGCTTGTACTCTGTAAAGAGTTTGGGGAAGTACGACAGGGGACGATCCTGATAGCCGCTCTGCAGCAGTTCGAGGCTTTTTGCAATTTCGGCTCTTCCTTTGTCTGCCTCGCGGAACATTATATCGAATCCTTTGCGATGGTAGCTGTACATCATCTGACGCACGGGCAGCAGAGCTGTGTTCATGTAGTCGTCGATGATGGTGAAGCGGTTGCGGGTGCTTGTGCCCGACTGCCATCCTGTACCGCCGAGACTCTGTGCACCTGAGGCTATGTTTTGTGCCTTGTTAAGAAATTCTGTTCCGCCAAGTTCGCCCATCGTGTCCATGTCAAGACCGATGATAAGGTAGGCATAAAAGGCGATGATGGCTGTGAGGTTGTTGTCGAGATTGTCCTCCTTGTACTCCAATCGGTCGTAGGCCATATATTTGAATTCCACTTCGTTGTCCTGATATTTGAATACAGGGGTGCTGTACGATGAACCGTATATGGGGCGCAAGGATTGCACCATCAGTGTACATTCGAATGTGCCGTCCTCGGCGTATGATTCCACGACAATGGAGAAGTTGCAGGCGATGCGCTCATGCTCTTCGAATTCGTACTCTGTCCATGAGGTGTTGTTGATGAATTCGTCGAGTGAACTTTTGAGTACATCGAATACTTCGTTGTTTGTACCCTGTATCTTTTCGGTGTTCAGGGTGATGTTTGCCTTGAGCTCCTGTGCTTGCACTCCTGCGGGGAGGAACATCATCAGCAACAGGGATACGAAGAGTGTCGATAAGTGTTTAACAATGTCGCGTGCAACCTCGCGCTTGCTTTTAAGCGGGTAGGAGGTTGCGCTCTCTGCGTCGATGATGGTTACCTTGTTGGTGTCTACCGCGAAGCCTGCTCCCTTGTCTTCAAGTGAGTTGAGCACAATGAAGTCGAGGTTTTTCTTTGCAAGTTTTTCGCGTGCGTGGGCCTCGGCATCGTGTGTTTCAAGGGCGAATCCTACAAGTCGCTGCCCCTCTCTTTTCGTTGCACCCAATGAGGCTGCAATGTCGGGTGTGGGCTTCAGTTGAAGTGTGAGGCCGCTGCCCTTTTCGCGTTTTATTTTTTCTGTGGCGCGGGTATCGGGGGTGAAGTCTGCCACCGCTGCGCATAGTATTGCTGCATCGGCATCGGTGAATGATGCGCGTGCGGCATCGTACATTTCTGCCGCAGACTCTACATCTATGCGGTGGATTGCAGGGTGCGGTGTTGCAAGCGAGACGGGGCCCGAGACGAGTGTAACATCTGCTCCGGCGAGGGCGCACTCTTCGGCGAGGGCATATCCCATTTTGCCCGACGAATAGTTACCTATGAAGCGAACCGGGTCTATCTTCTCGTATGTGGGTCCTGCTGTTATCACTATCTTTTTTCCTGATAGCGGGCTTGCGGGCTCTGCCATTGAGGTGAAATATTCCTCTATGGCGCGCACTATATTTTCGGGCTCCTCCATGCGGCCTTTGCCTACAAGATGGCTGGCAAGTTCTCCGGCGGCAGGCTCTATTATGTGGTTGCCGTATGCCTTCAGCTGTTCGAGGTTGCGGGTGGTCGATGGGTGGGCATACATATCAAGGTCCATAGCAGGGGCCACAAAGACGGGTGCTTTCATCGACAGATAGGTGGTTATCAACAGGTTGTCGGCTACTCCGGTTGCCATCTTCGCAATTGTTGCGGCCGAGGCGGGAGCTATTATCATTGCATCGGCCCACAGTCCGAGGCTTACATGGCTGTGCCACTCGCCGCTGCGCTCGTTGAAAAATTCGCTGAGCACTGCATTGCCCGACAGGGTGGAGAGTGTGAGGGGCGAAATGAATTCTTTGCCTGAGGGTGTCATCACCACCTGTACCTCGGCGCCGGCCTTTACCAATAAACGAACAAGTATAGCGGCCTTGTAGGCTGCTATACTTCCCGTAATGCCGAGCACTATTTTTTTTCCTTTCAGCATGGTTGTTTATCCTTTTATCGAGCGCAATCTTATCTCTGTTAGTTTCTGTTTGGTGTTGAGGGGAAAATCGCCATTCATCATCCATCCGTAATAGCCGGGGTCGCGTTGCAGCACCTCGCTGACGAGCATTCCCTTGTAGCGTCCGAAGTTGAATCTCTCTCTGCCTGCATCGTCATAGACCATGCGGCCTGCATAGTCGACGTTGCGGGTGAACGATGAGTAGTCCGACAGGAATTCTATGTCGTTCTTCAGTATGTCGGGGTATTTGTCGAGCTGCGCCATCAGTATTTCGTAGGTGGCGCGGGTGTCGGCAAGTGCGCTGTGGGCGTCTACAAGTTCGCCGCCGCAGTAGAATCTGTATGCTGCGGAGAGGGTGCGCTGTTCGAGCTTGTGGTATATTACCTGCACATCGACTGCCTTGTGGCGGCTGAGGTCGATGTCTACACCTGCACGCAGGAACTCTTCGGCGAGCATGGGGACGTCGAAACGGTTGGAGTTGAAGCCTGCGATGTCGCAGCCTTCGAAGTCCTTTGCTATTTCGCGGGCTACCTCCTTGAATGTGGGGCAATCCTTTACATCGTCGTTGGTGATGCCGTGTACATCCGATGCCTCTTTGGGGATGGACATTTCGGGGTTTATGCGCATAGTGCGCGAGAGTTCGTTTCCGTTGGGCATCACTTTAATGTAGCATATTTCCACTATGCGGTCGGTGGATACGTTGATGCCTGTTGTTTCGAGGTCGAAGAATACAATCGGCTTTTTAAGGTTGAGTTTCATTCTCTTAATGGCTTAGTCTGTTAACATCATGGGCATGAGCAGCATCAGAAGTTCCTGATTCTCCTGCTGTTCGGCGGGGAACATAACTCCTGCGCGTGAGGGGTCGGCAAGTTCTATTACAACTTCTGCGCCGGGGATGTTGTTGAGTATGTCTATGAGGAACGATGCGCTGAAGCCTATGTTCATGGGTGCACCATCGTAGCTGCATACAAGACTCTCTTCGGCGAAGGTCGAGAAGTCGTTGTTCTGTGCAGAGATTACCATGTTGCCATCCTGTATATGCAGTTTTACAAGACTTACCTGTGAGGAGAAAAGTGCAACGCGGCGCAATGCTCCGAGCATTGCAGCTCTGTCGACTGTTATCTTGCGGGGGTTGTTCTGCGGAATTACGGAGTTGTAGTTGGGATAGCGGCCTTCGATGAGACGGCAGACAAGTTTGTAGTTCTCTAATGCGAATACTGCGAAGCGGTCGTCAAATTCTATCATTGTCTCGTTACCGCTCTCCTTTGCCAAGAGGTTCTTCAGCAGGTTGGCGGGCTTTTTGGGAAGGATGAATGCCGATTTTTCTGCTCCTTTTACCGAGAAGTCGCGGCAGCGCGACAGTTTGTGGCCGTCCGATGCTACCATAGTTACGCTCTCAGGGGTGAGGTCGAAGTAGATTCCGCACATCACGGGGCGAATCTCGTCGTCGGCTGCTGCGAACAGCGATGCTGAAATGCCGCTTGCAAGTACATCGGCGGGCATAGACAATCTTACGGAATTTTCGCCCATAGCAGGTGCCGAGGGATATTCGTCGGCATTTACGCCTACCATGCTGTATTTACCGTTCTGGTAGTAAATTGTTATTTCGAGTGTCTCTTTGTCAATTTCGAAGCGTACGGGCTGTTCTGAAATCTCTTTCAATGAGTCGAGAAGGATTTTCGATGATATTGCGAAGCGGAAATCTTCGGAGCACTCTGTAACCTCGAATGAGGTATTCAGTGTGTTGTCGTTATCCGATGCTGTGAGCTTGAGCGTGTTGCCTTCGAATTCAAAAAGGAAACATTCGAGAACTGTGATTGTGTTCTTTGAATTTATCACGCGGCTGATTGCCTGCAGGTGGCTCGTAAGCTGTGAGCTTGATACTATAAAGTTCATATTCTTGTGTTTTTTGTTGTTCGTTCGGTAAGTGTTCTACCCTATAAGGGTAGGGCAGATTGTTATATTATGACAAATATAGTACATACGAGCGAGATATGCAAAAAAATAACAGACGAATTTACACTCTGTTTTTGCCACGATTCACATAAAATTCCAATAGTTTTTTGCAATGCTTGATATTTATTGAATTTTTAGTTTATCTTTGCAAGATAATAGTTGCATTCGTTGTGAATGAAAACTGCTTCTAACACCTTTATTTTGAATTTTAATTTTTGAATAGATATATGGAAATTACAGGAAAAATCATTGCTGTACTGCCTGAGAGAGGCGGTATTTCTAAAACTGGTAACGAGTGGAAAACGCAGGAGTACGTATTGGAGACTCATGAGCAGTATCCCAGAAGAATATGTTTCAATGTATTCGGAGCCGACAAGATTTCTCAGTTCAACATACAGGCAGGCGAGGAGATGACAGTCTCTTTCGACATTAACGCACGCGAGTACCAGGGCCGTTGGTACAACGATATACGCGCCTGGAGAGTAGAGAGAGGCGGACCTGTCACTGCGCCCGAATATGCTCCTGCGGTTAATGCTCCTGCAGCAAACAATGTAGAATTCTCGGCTCAGAGCGAGGCTGACGATCTTCCCTTCTGATATATAGCGAAATAGAAGATACAAAAAATGGTTCACTTCGTTAAAAGTGAACCATTTTTTGTGTCTATGCAAGATTGGTTAGAGCAACTTCTTGATAACGGGCTGAATGAGTGCCTCCATCACCTTGTAGCCGTCGGGCAGAGGGTGAACGCCATCTCTTGAATATTTTGCGGGGATTGAACGGCCGTCTGTGTCAACAAGTGCTGTGTAGTAGTCTACGTAGGGAATCTTGTTCTCCTCGGCATACTTCTTGATGCGTGCGTTGAGAGCCATAATCTTCTCGGGAGCATCCTTTATGTCGGGTCTCCAACCGAAACCTTTGGCGGGAAGAACCGAAGTAAGGATAACCTTAATCTTGTTGGCCTTAGCAATGTTTACCATTGAAACAATGTTGCCGAATGTGAACTCCTCGTTGTAGGGGCCTGTATTCTCGGCTACGTCGTTTGTACCGGCATTGATGACAACAACTTTGGGGTTAAGTTTGATGACATCTTCTCTGAAACGAAGAAGAAATTGGTAAGATGTCTGACCGCTGATGCCGCGACCTACATAATTGGGGTTCTCTTTGAACCATTCGGGACGGTGGCTGGGCCAACCCTCTGTGATTGAGTTGCCCATGAATACAACGCGTTTATCCTTCTTTGTTACTTTGGGAAGTTCGCTGTTTGCCTTTGCAAAGCGTTTGTAGTTTGCGAACTCGTGTTTTTGTGCGCCTGCCTCTACAGCAAAGCTCATGCAGATAACGAGCATAAGCAAGTTCACCCAGATACTTTTTCTCATGTCTGTAAAATTTTAGTTAATATTGTGTGTCTATTGTTTATTAAATTCAACAAGTGTCAAAGGTAGCTATTATTTGTATAAAAATCAAGATTACCGCTAAACAAACAACATTACAATTATCTGCGCTATTATCACTCGGCAGAACATTGCCAGCGGATATACAGTAGCGTAGCTTACCGAAGGATTGTCGCCCGGCAATGTGTCGTTGGCATAGTTGAGTGCCATGGGGTTGGCCATGCTTCCGCACAGCATTCCGCAGGCCGAGCCGAAGTCAAGTCTGCTGTAGCGCATTGCTACAAGTGCCATTATTACCATCGGCACGAATGTTATCAGGAATCCCAAGCCTATCCACAAAGCACCTTCGGGGCGCAATACGGTTTCGAAGAAGTGTGCGCCCGCATCGAGTCCCAGACAGGCCAGATAGAGCGAAAGGCCTATTCCGCGCAGCATGAGGTTGGCACTGCGGGTGGTGTATGTTACAAGGTGGAAGCGGGGACCGAAGCAGCCTATGAGTATTCCCACGACGATGGGTCCGCCGGCGAGTCCCAATTTCACAGGAGTGCTCATTCCGGGTATAAAAATGGGGATTGAGCCGAGTACAAGTCCTAATACAATGCCTATGAATATGGCTGCAAGGTTGGGTTCGTTGAGTGTGCTTGAGGCATTGCCGAGTACCTTTTCGATATTCTCTATGGCTTTCTCTTCGCCAACTACCGTCAGGCGGTCGCCGAGTTGCAGGATGAGCTTCGGGGTTGCCAGAAGCAGCACTCCGTTACGCGTTACGCGGCTGATGTTTATTCCGTAGCTGTTGCGCAGCCTGAGCGCTCCCAGTCTCTTGCCGTTTATTTCGGGGCGGGTAATTACTATCTTGCGCGACACAAGTTTGCTGTCTATCGCGTTCCAGTCGATATTTTCGTTGTTCCAATCCTTCGGTTCCATCTTGCCGAAGAGGGCTGTCAGCGCCGAAGCATCCTTTTCGGTGGTAACCACTAATAGACGGTCGTTCTCCTTGAGCACCATTTCCGAAGTGGGGATGCTCACCTTATTGTCGCGCCAGAGACGCGAAATCACAAATTTCGTATGGGTGAATTCGGCTACCTCCTTTATGCACTTGTCAAAAATGCCGGGGTTCTGCACACTGTATGTGGCAATGAATGTCTGGTTCTGTTCGTCGTGCTCGCCGTTGTCTATATCAGATGGTTTCACAAACAGTTTGCGCACTGCAAGCATCGCCAATATCACTCCAACCACTCCCAGCGGATAGGTAACAGCACAGCTGAGCGCTGCACCCGTCGATTGCATCCCCATCTCCTTGAGTGTCTGCTGTGCGGCACCGAGGGCGGGGGTGTTTGTTGTCGCACCGCAAAGGATGCCCACCATTTCGCTCATGGGTATCGAGGTCGCGTAGCTCAGTGCCACTGCCATGAGTGTGCCTAACAGGACTACTCCCATCGCAAGCATGTTGAGCTGTACGCCACCCTTGCGGAATGAGCTGAAAAATCCGGGGCCTACCTGCAATCCAAGTTCATAGACAAAGAGCACAAGACCGAGACTTTCGGCATAGCTGAGCATTCTTGGGTCTATCGAGAATCCTAAGTGTCCGGCAAAGATGCCGGCGAAGAAGACGAATGTTACTCCGAGAGAGATTCCGAAAAAGCGTATCTTGCCAAGTCCGAGACCCGCGGCAATTATTATCGAGATTATGACTACTGCCTGCAAGGGGCTGTGGCTGAAAAAGAGATTATTTAACCATTCCATTGGGAAAAACCGTTATGTTATCAATCCTTGCGCGGATGGTCGAGGTTGTAGTGGAGACCACGGCTCTCCTTACGTTCCATTGCCCAGCGCATGATGAGGTAACCTACGTTTATCACATTGCGCAGCTCGCATATCTCCTTGCTTATCACACTGCGTTTGAACAGCTCCTCTGTCTCTTCGTAGAGAAGGTCGAGGCGGTCCCACGCACGCTTCAGCCTGAGGTCGGTTCTCACGATGCCGACGTATGTGTTCATTATCTGACCCACTTCGCGCAGGCTTTGTGTAATGAGTACCATCTCTTCGTTCATCTTTGTGCCCTCGTCGTTCCATTCGGGTATGTTCTCGTTGAAGCTGTATCCGTCAATCACAGAGAGGGTGTGACGTGCAGCAGCCTCGGCATATACCACTGCTTCGATGAGCGAATTGCTCGCAAGGCGGTTGCCGCCATGCAGTCCTGTGCAGGAACATTCGCCCACAGCATAGAGACGGTGTATGCTCGATGCCGCGTTGAGATCCACTTTTATTCCGCCACACAGGTAGTGGGCTGCGGGAGCTACGGGTATGTAGTCTTTTGTTATGTCGATGCCCAGCGAAAGACATTTCTCATATATGTGGGGGAAGTGTTTTTTTGTCTCCTCGGCGTCCTTATGTGTAACGTCAAGATATACAAAGTCTTCGCCTCGTGTCTTCATCTCATTGTCGATGGCGCGTGCCACAATGTCGCGGGGTGCCAACGAAAGGCGCTCGTCATATTTGTGCATGAACTCCTTGCCGTCGATTGTGCGCAGCACTGCTCCGTATCCGCGCATGGCTTCGGTGATGAGGAACGATGGACGGTCGCCCACGTTGTAGAGCGCAGTGGGGTGGAACTGCACAAATTCCATGTCGGCAACAGTTCCTTTGGCGCGGTAGACCATGGCAATGCCGTCGCCTGTGGCTACAAGGGGATTGGTGGTTGTCTGGTAGACAGCTCCGCATCCTCCGGTGGCCATCAGCGTCACTTTGCTAAGGAAGGTGTCCACCTTGTTGGTGTTGAGGTCGAGCACGTAGGCGCCGTAGCACTCTATGCCTTGTGTCTGCCGGGTGACGGTGATGCCCAGATGGTGCTGTGTGAGTATTTCTATTGCAAAGTGGTTGTCAAAGACTGTAATGTTGGGGTTGTTGCGGACGGCCTTTATCAGAGAGCGCTGAATCTCGGCGCCGGTGCTGTCGGCGTGGTGCAGAATTCTGTGCTCCGAGTGTCCGCCTTCGCGGTGGAGGTCAAATTCCCCATTCTCGTCCTTGTCGAAGTTCACTCCCCACTCGATAAGCTGTCTTATCTGTTCGGGAGCTTCGCGTACCACCTTCTCTACTGCCCGGCGGTCGCTTATGTGGTCTCCGGCAATCATTGTGTCTTCTATGTGCTTGTCGAAGTTGTCGACCAGCATATTTGTTACCGATGCAATGCCGCCTTGAGCAAAATAGGTGTTTGCATCTTCAAGTGTAGTCTTGCATACGAGGGCTACGCTTCCTTTGTGCGCCACTTTTAGGGCGAAACTCATACCGGCTATTCCTGAGCCGATGACAAGAAAATCGTATTTCTTAACCATAGCGATACGGATAAATCTGTTTGCATTGCTGCATTTCCGCCGCAAAATTACAAAATCTTTTGCAATTACGCGTCTATTCGACGATGTATATATTTCTGAATTCTATGGGGCCGCCTTCGCTTTGCAGGGCAATGTATCCGTCTGTGAACTCGCAGGTGCACTCATTCTGCTCCTTGCCGTTTATCTTCACTGTTATTTTCTTGCCTTTGCAGACAATGTCGGCACTGTTCCATTCGCCTACGGGATTCTCGTAATCTCCGATGCGCTCCTTTACGGGGTACTCGCCCACGCACTCAACCTCGCTGATTTTTGCGCCGCCGAGCATCACATAGTCGCCTGCCTTGCCGCTGCACAACTGACATTCGATGGCTGTGCACCACAGTTTGTCGCCATCCTGCACACGCTGGAAGAGACCGCTGTTTGTGCCTTCGCCCACCCAACGCCACTCAACGTGCAGGGTGTAGTCACCATATTTCTCCGCTGTGCGCAGATAGCCGAAAGGCATTCCGGCGATACATATTTTTCCGTCGTTTACAGTGTAAATAACATCAGCGGGAATGTCAGTTGCCGGGTCTACATAGCCCACCCAACCGGTAAGGTCGCGGCCGTTGAACAATTCTCTCTTTTTGCATTCGTTGCAGCATGAGCAGAGCAACACTACTGCGGCAAGCGCAGCGAAGAATAAATTCTTTTTCATATATAAGTTCTATTTTACTGTGGCAAAATAACAAAAAAAAGAGGGGGTGGCAAAGAAAACTATATAGTAATTGATACTTTATGAATAAAAATCCTTAGATTTGCGATAATTGACAGAATATATCGTAAAATTTATATACACTATGAAAAAAGGCATAATGACAGCGATGCTCTCTGTAGCGGTTTTGAGTGCAGGGGCACAGACATTCAACGAATGGAAAGATCCGGGTGTAAACGAGGTCAACCGTTACTCTATGCATAGTAACTATTTTGCATACGAGAGTGCCGAGGATGCTACGGCCGGTGAAAAAGAGGTTTCTGCCAACTACATGACCTTGAACGGAGACTGGAAATTCTTTTGGGTGCAGAATTCCGATGCACGTCCTACGGATTTCTGGAAGAAGGGCTTCGACGACAAGGGCTGGGCTACAATCCCTGTTCCCGGCGTGTGGGAATTGCACGGATACGGCAATCCTCTTTATGTGAATATTGGTTACGCATGGCGCAACCAGTTCCGCAACAACCCTCCCGAAGTTCCGGTAGAGAACAACAACGTAGGCTCTTATCGCCGCGAAATAACTGTGCCTGCCGACTGGAAGGGCAAGGAGATTATCGCACACTTCGGTTCGGTAACATCCAATATCTATCTGTGGGTGAACGGCAAATTTGTGGGATACAGCGAGGATAGCAAACTTGAAGCGGAGTTTGACCTTACACGCTATTTGAAGCCCGGCGAAAAGAATCTGATAGCCTTTCAGGTGTTCCGCTGGTGTGATGGTACATACCTCGAAGACCAGGACTTCTTCCGTTACAGCGGAGTTGGTCGTGACTGTTACCTCTACGCACGCAACAAGAAGCGCATTGAGGACATACGCATCACTCCCGACCTCACCGACAATTACACCAACGGTGTACTTACCATCGACCTTAAACTGAAAGGCGGCGGAAAGGTCGATTTTCTTCTCACCGATGCCGAGGGAAAGAGTGTAGCGCAGGCTACTACAGATGGCAAGAAGCCTGTAACGATGAACATTGCGAATCCCAACAAGTGGACAGCCGAGACTCCCTACCTTTATACCCTCATGGCAACGATGCAGGGCAGCAACGAATATATCCCCGTAAAGGTAGGCTTCCGCAAGATTGAGATTAAGAATTCGCAACTGCTTGTAAACGGACAGCCTATTCTCATCAAGGGTGCCAACCGTCACGAACTTGATCCCGACGGCGGTTATGTAATATCGCGCGAGCGTATGTTGCAGGATATTCAGATAATGAAGAAGTTCAACATCAACGCAGTGCGCACCTGCCACTACCCCGACGACAACTATTGGTACGACCTTTGCGACCGCTACGGCATTTATATGGTTGCCGAGGCCAACCTCGAATCGCATGGAATGGGATACGGCGAGCATACTCTTGCCAAACGCGACGACTACAAGAAGGCGCACATGGAGCGCAACCAGCGCAATGTGCAGCGCAACTTCAACCATCCGAGTATAATCTTCTGGTCGCTCGGCAATGAGGCCGGCTACGGCCCCAACTTCGAAGCTGCATACGACTGGGTGAAGGCCGAAGATCCCTCACGTCCCGTACAGTATGAGCGTGCAGGCTACGAAGGAAAGACCGACATCTATTGCCCCATGTATGCCGACTACAATTGGAGCGAGCGTTACAGCACCGACAGCAAATACACAAAGCCCTACATACAGTGCGAATATGCCCATGCTATGGGAAATTCACAGGGTGGATTCAAGGAATATTGGGAACTTATACGCAAATACCCCAAATATCAGGGTGGATTCATCTGGGACTTTGTAGACCAGTCGGTACGTTGGAATGGCAAGAACGGCAAGATGATATATGGCTACGGCGGCGACTTCAACCGCTTCGATGCCAGCGATATAAACTTCTGCGACAACGGCCTTATAAGCCCCGATCGCGTGCCTAATCCTCATATGTATGAGGTCGGTTATTTCTACCAAAATATACTTACAACGCTTACCGATGCTTCGAAGGGTGAGATTGAAATATACAACGAAAATTTCTTCCGCGACCTTTCGGCATATTATATGGAGTGGACACTGTTGAAGGATGGTCTTCCCGTGCGTAGCGGCCGCATCGAAAATCTCGCAGTAGCTCCGCAGCAGCGTGTGAAGAGCAGTATTCCTTTCGGTGCTATTGACAAGAGCGGCGAGTGGATGCTCAATGTTGCCTACCGATTGAAGAGCAGCGAGAACCTATTGCCTGCCGGCTACGTAGTGGCAAAGGAACAGTTGCGCCTGACAGATGCACCTGCGGCTGATATGCAACTTGCAAATGCCGCTGCAAGCAACACTACAATACCCGCTCCCACCATCACGGATAATGACTATAACTACCTTATCATTGAGGGTTGCAACTTCAGAATGGAGTTCAACAAACATAGCGGTTACCTTACAAAATATGCTGTAGAGGGAACAGAGATTATAAAGGAGGGTTGCGAACTTAAACCCAACTTCTGGCGTGCACCCACTGATAATGACTTTGGCGCTAATCTGCAGTATCGCTACAGAGCATGGAAAAAGCCTGCAATCCGTCTGAAGGAGCTTAAGAAACGCGTTGAGAATGAGCAGGCTATCGTTGAGGCTTCATACGAAATGCCCGAAGTACAGGCAAAATTGTCGCTTACATACATTATAAATAACAGTGGTGCGGTAAAGGTTACACAATCCCTCACCACCACAAAGGATGCAAAGGTGAGCAATATGTTCCGCTTCGGTGTGCAGATGCCTATGCCCTACGACTTTGAGACTGTGGAATATTACGGACGCGGACCTGGCGAGAATTACATCGACCGCAACAGTTGCACAGATTTGGGCATCTATCGACAGAGTGTCGATGAACAGTTCTATCCCTACATCCGTCCGCAGGAAAATGGTACACGCAGCGACCTTCGCTGGTGGAGAGTGCTAAACGCTGCCGGTACGGGTATCGAGGTTGTTTCCGAGGCTCCCTTCTCTGCATCGGCGTTGCATTATACCATTGAGTCGCTTGACGAGGGCTTGCGCAAGCAGCAGGGACATTCACAGGAGGTTGAGAAGGCCGACCTTACCAATCTTTGTATCGACAAGGTGCAGATGGGATTGGGCTGTGTAGACAGTTGGGGACGCCTGCCTTTGCCTCAGTATCAGGTGCCTTATAAGGACTACAGTTTCACATTCATCATTCGTCCTGTAAAGCATAAGATTGCCTTCTGATTATTAGTGTCCGGTAAAACGTATTTAAGTTGTTTAAAATTCAATATTTAAGTAACTATAAGTTCCAATTCTTTATTAAGACAAATTTAAGTCAATGATTGGAACTCCCTCGCCCTGCTAAGCCTCACAGGCTCGGCACTCCTTTGGAAAGCTAAAGCTTTCGTCGTCGCAAACATTGCTATATGTTGATAATTTTCAGTGATTTATATTCCTCCTCTTGAAGAGGAGGTGGATTCAAAAACTTGTTTTTGAAGACGGAGGAGTTCAAAACATAAGCAGAATAAAAATTTACCGGACACTAATACTTTCTGATTCTTGATGCAGGTATAAAAAAAGGTTGCGCTCCGCGAAAGGGCGCAACTTTTTTTTATAGATTGTATTCTCTCTTATGAATTCATGCTTATGAGGAATTCCTCGTTGTCTTTTGTCCTTTCAAGATGCTCTTTTACAAACTCCATTGCTTCGAGTGAGGTCATATCCGCAAGGTGCTTGCGCAGTATCCACATGCGGTCGAGTGTCTGCTTGTCGTGCAGGAGGTCGTCGCGACGGGTGCTCGATGCAATGATGTTCACAGCGGGGAATATGCGTTTGTTGCTCAGTGTGCGGTCGAGCTGCAACTCCATGTTGCCGGTACCTTTGAACTCTTCGAAGATTACTTCGTCCATCTTCGAGCCTGTGTCTATAAGTGCGGTTGCGATGATGGTAAGTGAGCCGCCGTTCTCTATGTTGCGGGCTGCTCCGAAGAAGCGCTTGGGCTTATGTAGGGCATTTGCGTCGACACCGCCGGAGAGCACTTTACCCGATGCGGGCGATACTGTGTTGTAGGCGCGTGCCAGACGGGTGATTGAGTCGAGGAAGATTACTACATCGTGTCCGCATTCTACCATTCTCTTGGCGCGTTCAAGCACTATTCCTGCTATTTTCACATGGCGCTCGGCCGGTTCGTCGAAGGTCGATGCTATTACTTCGGCATTTACGCTGCGTGCCATGTCTGTAACCTCTTCGGGGCGCTCGTCGATGAGGAGCATTATCATGTAAACCTCAGGGTGGTTGGCTGCAATGGCGTTTGCTATATCCTTGAGCAGTATTGTCTTACCGGTCTTGGGCTGTGCCACGATGAGTCCGCGCTGTCCTTTTCCTATGGGGGAGAAGAGGTCTACCACTCGTGCCGACAGGTTGTCGTAGCTTCCTGCGCAAAGGGTAAATTTCTCTTCGGGGAAGAGCGGGGTGAGATTGTCGAACGATACGCGGTCGCGTACCTGCTCGGGGAGAAGACCGTTTATTCTGTTGACCTTCACAAGAGGGAAGTATTTCTCGCCGTAGTTTGCAGGGCGTATTGTGCCTTCTACTACGTCGCCGGTCTTGAGTCCGTAGTGGCGTATCTGGTATTGCGATACATATACGTCGTCGGGCGATGCAAGGTAGTTGTAGTCGGATGAACGCAGAAAACCGTATCCATCGGGCATTGTTTCGAGCACTCCTTCGATTTTCAGTATGTCGGCAAAATCGTAGGTCATCTGACGGGGATCCTGCTTGCGCTCAGCTGTGGCAGGGGTTTCTGTCTGTGCCTGCTCTTTTTTCTCCTGCTTTTGGCGGGGCTGGTTCTGACGCTCGCGAGGTTGCTCTTTTTCGTTCTCTTTCTTTGCGAATTTATTGATTAGCTCGGCGGGGAGTTCTGTCTTTTCCGAGGGGAGTTCTTCTATGGGGATGAAACGCTCCTCTTCGGCAGAATTTCTCAGTGATGTTATCAGGCTGTCAAGTGTGGATTCTGCTTTTGAGATTTCAGTGCGAGGTGTCTCCTCTGCTGCTTTGTCAGCCTCTGTCTCAGTTTGTTCCGCTTTTGCCTTTGGCTTGCGGCCACGCTTCTTGGGAGCGGGCTTTTCTGCCGTCTGAGCAGGTGCTTCGCTCTCTATGGGGGCTATGGCTGTTTCTGCGACAGCCTGTTCTGCGTTTGTTTCACTTGTTTCTACAGCTGTCTGTTCTGTTTGTTCCGCTTTTGCCTTGGGTTTGCGACCGCGTTTCTTGGGTGCGGGCTTCTCGGCCTCTGCCTCCGGTGTTTCTGTTGTTGAAACAGGGATAATGGGCGATATTGTGTCGAATGTTATTTCGGGAATTTCAACCGATTGCTCTCTTGTCTTGTTTTCAGGCTCTTTTTCTTTAGCCTGTTCTGTTTCGGGCCTATTGTTGTTCTTGGGAGGTGTCTTGTCGAGCTTTACAGCCTTGTCGCCGGTGGCTGTGTATACTTTGCCGGCTGCTTCGTTGTTTATTCGCGCACGACGATGAGTGCGGCGGTTCATACGGTTTTCCTCTTTAACTACTGCGGGGGTTCCCGATTGACTGTTTTTAAATGCCTGTTCGTCAAGGATACGGTAAATGATGTCGTCTTTTCCCAATGCTTTGATGTTGGGGATTCCCAATTCTGTTGCGATTGATTGAAGTTCGGGCAGTTCCTTGCTTCTCAGTTGTTCTATATAATACATATAATAATTGATTCGATGAACAGAGAAAGCCTGTAGCGAAGGCTTTTGTTCACGATGATATTGGAATTAATTTATTTTGGGATTATTCTTTTTGACTGATACGTTGTTGACGTGTGTTACGTATCGGCTGCAAAATTAGATAATTTGTTTTAATTATAATCTAAATTTTACCATTTTTTTGTATTTTGGCATATTTTCGGTGCAAAAAAGACGGTGTTATTGCCTTTTAAACAATATCACCGTCTTTTTTGTTCGTGGGGATGATGGATTATTTCATCAGTTCCTCTATTTTTTTTGCGAGTGCTTCGCCTTCGAGTCCGCGTGCTTTTATTTCGCCGTCCTGCGATATTATGAGCATCGTGGGGATGAACTCTATGCCGTAGGCTTGTCCCACTTCGCGGCTGCCGCCGTCGGGGTTGCATAGCTGGGTCCAGGTCATTCCAAGTTCGTCGATGGCCTTTTTCCACGCTTCGCCGTCGGTGTCGAGCGAGAGGCTTACGACAGCGAGGCCTTTCTTGCCATATTTCTCATATATCTCCTTTATTTGGGGCATTGCTTTGCGACAGGGACCGCACCAGCTTGCCCAGAAGTCGAGAAGTGTGTATTTGTTCTTCTCTACTATGTCGGAGAAGAGTATCTTGTTGCCTTCGGGATTTTTGAGTTCGAAGTTTATGTAACTGTTGCCCACTTGTGTGTTGAGTGCGCCATTCTTGGTTATGAGACTCTCCTTGAACTGTTTGCAGAAGCGCTTGAAACGTTCGTCGCGGTAGGCTTCGGGGACGGAGTCCACTACGTTGTATATCTCTTCGGGGTCGCACATCTGGCCGGTTGTGGAGATGAGGAAAGCGCCGATGGGGTTTTTGATGTTTTTCTTTATGTGGGTTGTTATTGTTGCCGATAGCTCTTTGCTGAGGGCATCGGTGAGGGCTTGCAGCGAGTCGCGTTTTGCGGGTGTCTGGTTTTCGGGCTCGCCTGCCTGCATGAACAGGGTTTCGGCGCGGCCGGTTATAGCATCAAAGTCGCTTTTGTATTGCTGCATGGCGTTGTTCAGTTCTGTGCCTGCTACAGTAGTTTTGTCGTCTATCCTTACTTTGATGTTGCCGTTTTCGAGAACTATGGGTATAATGTCGTCTCCGCCGGTGGGCAGTGAGTAGAATAGGAAACGTACCGCGGGGGCGGATTGTGTTCCTGTAAAGCTGAAACTGCCGTTGTTTACTTCTGCCGAATCGAGGTATACGATGTTGTCTGTGGTGAGTTCGGCGAGATATATTTTACTGTCGGTGGGGAAATTTTTGTATTCGCCGCTTATTTTGTAGCTGTCGGTAGGAGTGCAGGCAAAGAGTGTTGCGGCTGCTGTCAGGGTAAGGATTGTCTTTTTCATTATATTGATGTTTGTTGTTTCTTTATGAACGGGTTATTCTATTGTTTTGTTTATGCTGTCGATGTAGTCGAGCAGTTCGGTGCGGCCTATCGCGTGCTCCGAGGAGGTTATGTGTATCGGTGGTAATTCTTCCCATTGTTCGAGCAGTGTGCTCTTGTAGGCTTCTATGTTGCTTTTGAGCTTTCCGTGGGTGAGTTTGTCGGCTTTGGTGAATACGATGGCAAACGGTACTCCGTTCTCGCCCAACCATTCGATGAATTCGAGGTCTATTTTCTGTGCGGGGTGGCGTGAGTCGATGAGCAGGAAGAGCAGTGTCATCTGCTCGCGGTCGAGGATGTAATCGGAGATTATTTTTTTCAGTTGTTCCTGCTGCGATTTTCCGCGTTTGGCATATCCGTAGCCGGGGAGGTCGACAAGATACCACGATTCATTTACGAGAAAGTGGTTTATGAGCAATGTCTTTCCGGGGGTAGAGGAGGTCATTGCCAACTTGTTCTGACGGGTGAGCATGTTGATGAGGCTCGATTTTCCTACGTTGGAGCGGCCTATGAAGGCGTATTCGGGACGGCCGTCCTGCGGACATTTCTTTACATCGGTGTTGCTTATGATGAATCGTGCTGATTTTACTTCCATTTTTTTACTGTTTTTTAGGTAGGAATATGTGTAATAGTATGCATCCTATGATTGCTGATATGAACGAACCGCAAAGAATACCTAATTTAGCCTGATTGAGTAGTTCGGCTCCTATGCCTGAAAGTGGCGAGTAGGAGAGGTCTGCTATGAATATGGATACTGTGAGTCCTATTCCGCAAAGGGCGCATACACCGGCAAATGATTTCCAGTTTGCGCCGGTGGGGAGGGTTACTATACGGCATTTTACGGCTACCCATGCGAAGAGCAATACTCCTACGAACTTTCCTATCACAAGGCCTGCCATCACCGGGAGTCCTACACCTGTGAAGAGGGTGCTTATCTCCATTGTGGAGAGGTCGATGCCTATGTTGGCAAAGGCGAAGATAGGTATTACCACATAGCCTATTATCCCGTGCAGTCCGTCCTCCATTGCTTGCAGGGGGCTGATGAGCTTGTCGGCTGCCGATTCAACGCTCTTGAGCTTGTTTATTTCGTCGTGTCCCAATACAATGGTGCTCTTCTTGCCTATGTTGATTATGGGGAAATCCTTGATGTTCTCTTTTATTCGGTTCAAATAGTAGCCTGTTCCGTTCTGCAATGTTGAGGGGACGCAGAATGCAGTTATTACTCCGGCGATGGTTGCGTGTATACCCGAGTTGAGCATTGTGTACCAAAGTATAAGACCAAGGCAGAGGTAGAAGGTCTTGCTGTGCAGTCTGAAGAAGTTGCCGGCTATCATTATAGCTGTTATCAGCAGCGAGAGGATGAGGAATGTGGTGTGGAGTTCCGAAGTGTAGAATATGGCTATCACTATTATTCCTCCGAGGTCATCGGCTACGGCGAGGGCGGCAAGGAATACCTTGAGTCCTGTCGGTACTCTTGTGCTGAAAATAGCAAGCACTCCGAGCGAGAATGCAATGTCGGTTGCCATAGGTATTGCAAGACCGCGTTGCATATCTGCATCACCGGGGCATAGCAACCAGAAGACAAGTACGGGGAAGAGCATTCCGCCGCAGGCACCTATAATGGGGAGCATTGCCTTTTTGGGGGACGATAGGTCGCCTACCAGCAGTTCACGTTTTATTTCGAGGCCTACCGAGAGGAAGAACAGTGCCATGAGAAAGTCGTTTATCACTTGTATAAGTGTCATGGCATGCCCGTTGTGACTGAAGAAATTGTATTCTCCGATGGCTATGCTTACTGTGTTTTGCCACATGCTGAAGTAGCCATCTTTCAACGATGGGCTGTTGGCGAAGATTAGCGCTGCGATTGCTGCAAGGACGAGCAACATGCTGGCGGTAACGTACTTCTTTAACATACTCATGAAACTGTAGTTTGCCATATTGTTTGTGTTGTAGGTTAGTATTCTATGCAGTTAATCCTCTTCGGGCGCTGCGCCCGAAGAGGATGGAACTTCTTACTTTATGTATATTTTCTTGCCTTTTGATGTTATGTATATTTTACCGCTTTCTACTCTCTCGACTTTTTTGCCATCGATGGTATATAGGGTTTCGGGTGTAGCATCTGCCTCTATGTTGTCTATGCCTGTGAGGTTGCTTCTCTTGGCAAGGTAGAGCTCTTCGGCATTGCCGATGTCTTCACGCATAAGATAGCTTTTGTTGGCTGCTACCTGTGTACCGGTGGTGTTGCCTTTGATTATGGCTGTTGTGCCTGCGTTGCTTGTTTCGACAATGGTGGCAAGGAAGCTCTCTTTTGCAAGCAAATGTTTGATTGTGGTGCCTTTGAGAAGGTTGGTTGCCTCTATTGTGGTGCTGTCATTGGGGACGAGGTTGAAGGTGTATGTGGCTTTGGCGCCATGCAGTATCACCGGCATGCCTGCGGGGATTATGCCTGCGGCGATGCTGTCGAGCACTGCGTATTTGTAGTCTGTGCCTTCGTATGTGTCGGTTGCTGTCTGGCTTACCACGTATGCGGTTACTCCTTCGGGAAGTTCAAGGGCGAAGGGATAGCAGGCGGCATAGTAGAGACTTGCCGGGATGCTTATCTTTATGGATTTAACCTCTTGTACTTTCCATATGTTGTTGTTGTCGGATGCACCGCCTGTCCATAGTCCTGTGTTTACATCGGAGTATGAATTCATATAGTTGCCGGTGCCTTTGATGTTGAAGATGTATTGTCCCTTAGTCTCGTCGATGCATACTGCCTCCCATGCTTGTGCTTTAGCTTGGGGATATAGTGCAGTGGTCTGGCTGTTGGCTGTGCCGCCGAAGTAGTGTCCGCTCTGGGGGTTGTAGAGGTAGAATGCTTCGCCGCGTTTTTCCCATTGCCATATCTGGTCGGCTTTGATGCCCGACTTCGTGTCGCCACGTGAAAAACTCCATGATATTTTGCCGTTGCTGTCGATGGAGGTTCCTGTGCCGCAACTTAGAGTGTTGCCCTTTCCTATTGATGTTATGCTGTAGTATTTGCCTGCTTCGAGGGTTTTCTGTATGTTTACTTTTTCGTATATCTTGGTGCGTGTGCCGTCGTAGCCTACTGCCATGATGTAGGCCGATGCGAGTTCTTCTTCACTGTTGCCGGGGTAGAGTACCTGTGTATAGCTGTGGGCATCGTTGCTGCCGAGGCCATACATGGTTATGCGCAACAGTTCGCCAGCCTTGTTGTATGTCTCGAAGGCTACTGCGTTCTTCACTTCGCTGTGCTGTACGGTTACCTTACCGTTGCTGTATGTGCATCCGGTGCCGAGGGTGGCGGGTACTTCGAGCTTAAGCTCGTCGCGGTAGATGTTGAAGTTGTGTGCGTTGATGTAGTTTATCTCCTCGGTGAATGCGGGATAACCTTTTTCCTTTACATATGCTTTGAGGTCGTTTATCATCTGTTCGTTGATGATGTTCCAGCCTTTTGTGTAGTCGTCGACATATGCGTGGATGGGGCGCAACATTCCTGCTTTTTCGAAGAAGGGGAGAAGGTCTATTTTTGCGCTGTCGCAGGCTATCTTCATCCAGTTTACCTGTTGCTTGCCGTTGGTGTTGTATTTGGTGCCGTAGTCCTCGTCGCTGCGGATGGTCTCTATTACCATTGGGATAATATCGGGACATTTGCCTGCGAGGGTTCCCCAAAGGTTGAGCTGCCAGAAGGGTACGAGCTTTACAAAGTGGTCGTAGTGGCGCCATGTGGTCTTTATTGTGCCGGTGTTCTTGCCGTCGGCATCCTGTCCTGTAACTGAGACGGGGGTGGGAACTTCGCCGTGGTAGTCGGGGCCGTCCTGCAACTGCCAGGGGTTGCCTTTGCGTATGCCCTCTTCGAAGTAGGTCTGCATGCGGCCGCCGCGCATTCCCGAGTATTCGTCTATGCCTGATACTTCGTCCTCAAGGCGCAGTGAGTAGCGTTTGCCGGTGAAGTGGAGCTGTGCCCATGATGCATATATATTGTTGGTGGTTTCGCCACAGCCTGTCCATTTGAATCCGGGAACTATCTGGTTGTTGTGTCCCCACTCGTGGCCTACACCCCAGAAGTCGAAGTTCGATGCGTCGGGTTTGGTGATGCCGCCGAGACTGTTCACATGGCAGTATGAGCCGTCTCCTCCGGCAGCCATGAAGCCGTAGGTGGTGCCGTAGAAGAGCTGTCGGTTCTTTACTTGACGACCATATCTTTCAAGTCCCATAATGTCGCGCTCTGCCCACTGTACCTGTTGGTAGAGTGTCATTGTGGAGTCGATGTCTGTGGGGCAGTTCTGCAACCATATGTATACGGGGTAGGCCGTCTGCGCATGGCGTGAGCGGGTGATGAGGATGGTCGAGTCTTTTTGTGAGCGGCCTTTCAGAAGTTCTTTCCAGTCGCTGTTGGTCATTGTCTCCTGATCCCAGTAGCCTTGTACGGGGGCGTTGATGAAGTGCAACTTTACGTTGGGAGCAATTTCGTAGTCGTCGGTGTAGTAGTGTACGAATACATTTCCTTCGGTGGTTGCTGTTATGTAGTTAAGACCGTTGCGCAGTGAGTAGGAACTTGAATTTTCGTTCTTTACCCAGTTCTTTATTGTGAGTCCTACGGGGTAGGTGCCGATGCCGCTTGCCATTACTATGCACGACTGGCCGGGCTTCAGATACACACCTGTGGGGTTTTCGTAGTTGTTGTATTGGCTGCTGGTCTTCAGGCGATTGCGCAGGGTGGAGGTGGTGAGGTATGCTTCGTACTCGCCTACGCGGAACTTCTTGTATGCCTCTGCGTCGGCAAGCAGGTTGTCGACGAGGGCTTTGGCATCGGCGTCCTCAATGCTGTCGCTGCTTGTAACTTCGGGTTTCAGCTGTGTGAATAGGTCGTCCGAGAAGTATGGTGCGAGGGCATCGCGCTTGCTGTTGTCGAATGCAAATGCTTCAACTTCCGAGGCTGATGCAAAGCCGTTGGTTCCGCTTTTTATAGTGAAGCGTATCTTACCGCAGGTGGCTCCTCCTTCGGGGAGGTAGAAATCGTATGCTGCGCCTGAGCCGCCGAGGTTGTAGTCGCCTATGAATGTGAAGTTGTTGTCGCTTGTGGTGGCGGTGTATTCCACTGTTACATTTTCCCAATTGCCGTTTACGTTACCGTCCTGTCGGGGGGTGTAACGCAGATAGTCGATGTGTGATTCTTCGCTGAGGGTTACGGTGAGGGTTACGGGGAAGCTGGTGGAGTACCACGAACTGTGCCATATTGTTCCGGGCTTTCCGTCTATGGCTTTTGAAACCTCTTCGCCTGATTGGTAACTTGATGCTGTCGCGCTCTTTAACGCTACTTTCTTGTCCTGTGCGCTGAGGCCGACTGTGGCTATCAGACAGACTAACAGTAGGAGAATTTTTTTCATAGCTTTATATTATTTAGTTCTTATTTGCCGCTATTATACGATGTTAGGCAAAGTTAATGATATTTTCCATTTATTTTATAGGTTGGGTGGTTAAAATTTGCTGATAGTATGTGTTATTTAGAAACAGCTTCTAAATGACATCTGAAAATTTCTTTATCTTTTTGCTTTTTTCAGATTCTTTTCAGAATCGGATGTGATATTTGCGTCAGAGATAATTGTTATACTATTGTTTTATAATAAAAAAAATGACAGCCATGAAAAAATTATTCGTTACTCTGATAGCTTTGTTTTCGATAGGTACTTTTGTTGCGGTAGCCGATAATGACCGTATTATTGCTAAGGAGAGTCTTCCGCGCATTGCGCAGCAGTTCATAAGCAGTTACTTCGGTGATGTAAATATCACCTATGTGAAGGAGGAACATGGGTTCTTCGAGAAGTCCTACGAGGTTGTATTCGCCGATGGCACTAAAGTGGAATTTGCCCGCAATGGGGAGTGGAAAGAGATTGATTGCCGTCGTTCTTCGGTTCCTTCGCCGATAATACCCGACAAGATTCTGAAATATGTAAAGAACAATTACCCCGATGCTAAGATATTGCAGATTGAGCGCGACAGAAACGATTACGAGGTGAGACTGTCGAACCGTCTGGAACTGACCTTTGACAAGGCATTCAATATCATAGATATAGACGATTGATAAAAGAATGATTACTGAAATAAATTGTTAACCTATAAAAACTTTGAATATTATGAAAAATCTTATGAAGTATGCTTTATCGGCATTGATGCTTATGAGTGTTATAGCACTTGGTGCTTGTAGCGACGACAACGATAGCAAGCCTGTTGTAGACGAGAGTGTAAAGAGTTTCATACTCGACAAATACCCCGGCGCAGTGATAAGGGATGCAGACTATGAGGGCGCTTACCTCGAGGTGGAGATTATGCACGACGCGCGTATAAAGGATGTATATTTCAATTCGGCTGATGAATGGGTTGCTACCTCCTGGGATGTTGCGATTGCCGAACTTCCTGCGGCTGTAACCACGGCTGTAAAAGAGGCATATCCCGATTACCGCATAGATGATGCCGACTATGTAGTTACTCCTCAGAGAGAGTCGTACCGCATAGACTTGGAGCGCGGAAACTTCGAAAAGTTGCTTTACCTGACTCCCGAAGGAGAGATTATAACTGAATAGCTCTATCACATCCATAAAACAGAAAAGGCTCGCTGCGTGGCGAGCCTTTTCTGTTTTATGTGATTCTTATTATTTCTTAGGGTTGTTGATAAGGAATTCTGCAATCTGAACAGCGTTGAGTGCTGCACCTTTCTTTATCTGGTCGCCTACAATCCACATTGTTATTCCGTTGGGGTTTGTGAGGTCCTTGCGGATGCGGCCTGCGTATACAGGATCCTTGCCTGCGAGGAAGAGGGGCATGGGATACTCCTTCTTTTCGGGGTTGTCCATGAGTACAAGGCCGTCGCCGCCGGCTACTGCTTCGCGCACCTGCTCTACTGTGAGCGGCTCCTCGGTCTCTATCCACAGAGACTGTGAGTGTGAACGGAGGGCGGGTACACGCACGCATGTAGCGCTTACCTCTATGTCGCTGTGCATAATCTTGCGTGTCTCGTTATACATCTTCATCTCCTCTTTTGTGTATCCGTTGTCGGTGAATACGTCAATCTGGGGAATGAGGTTGAAGGCAAGCTGGTAGGCGAACTTCTCAACTGTGGGCTCTTCGCCTGCGAGTACCTGACGGTACTGCTCGTAGAGCTCGGCCATTGCAGATGCACCTGCTCCGCTGGCTGCCTGATAGGTTGATGCGTGTACGCGCTTGATGTGTGAAAGGTTCTCTATTGCCTTGAGTGCAACTACCATCTGTATGGTGGTGCAGTTGGGGTTGGCGATGATGCCGCGGGGAGTGTCGTAAGCATCGGTGGGGTTCACTTCGGGTACTACGAGGGGTACATCACTGTCCATGCGGAAAGCGCTGGAGTTGTCTATCATTATTGTGCCGTGCTTTGTAATTGTCTCGGCAAATTCTTTTGATGTGGAGCCGCCTGCCGATACAAATGCATAGTCGATGCCTTTGAAATCGTCGTTGTGTTTAAGTTCCTTTACGGTATATTCTGTTCCGCGGAATGTGTATGTTGTTCCTGCACTGCGTGACGAACCGAAGAGTACAAGTTCGTCAAAGGGGAAATTTCTCTCGTCGAGCACGCGGAGGAACTCCTGTCCTACTGCGCCGCTGACACCTACGATTGCTATTTTCATTTTATGTTATGTGTTTATGTTTTTCTTCTTAAGTGGTTGCAAAAGTACAAGAAAAATTGCAGATTGCAGGGGATGTGCGGTGTTTTTTTGCTGTATAAATGATGATTGTGATGTGAAACAGTGTATTTTATAGGAATTGCAGTGTGTTGTCCTTACATACCTGTGCATCGGCGCAACTGTTCAATCTCGGAATCCCATAGATTCTTTACGTCTTCTACCTCATCAGGTTCGGCAAAATCTGTGATTTCAAGTGCATGCTGTAGTATCATTTCGTTATATGTGATGCGCATTTCGAAGTAGCAGTGCTGGTCTTCGTCCTCCCACTTGAAGCGTACGTAGACACCGTTGCGTTGGGAGGCAAGGGTAGCTTTTCTCTCCTCATTCTTTCCCCAACGGAAAATGTATGTCTTGCCGTTTACCTCAACCTGGTCGGCAAACCAGGTGGAGAGTCCCTGTGGTGTTCCTATTGCACGCCATATCATGTTCGAACTGCCTTTCATTGGGTATTCGATGTGTATTTTCTCTTTGTTCATGCTCCTTGGGGTTTTCGTGTGTGCTGTTAATTGTCGCAAGTTAGTGAATTTTATTTAATTATGCAATAATAAACACAAAAAACATTGTTTTTGTTCGCAAAATGGTGGGTCGATAGAGAAGCTGATTCGAAATATTTGGTTACTTTTGCAATAGGACAATTTTGTCCGGCGGCAGTGTGCCGCATCGGCTGATGTCCATGAACAGAAAATAGACTATTTACCACAAACATATATTTAAAATGGCGGAAAAGGATATTGCACTTACGCCTATGATGAAGCAGTTTGCGGAGTTTAAGGCCAAGCACCCCGACGCCATTCTGCTTTTTCGTTGCGGCGACTTTTACGAGACATACTCTACGGATGCTGTTATTGCGTCGGAGATTTTGGGAATTACCCTTACCAAGCGAAGTAATGGCAAGGGTGCCGTTGCTTCGCTCGAAATGGCAGGATTCCCGTTCCATGCTCTTGACACCTATCTGCCTAAACTTATCCGTGCCGGCCGTCGTGTGGCGATATGCGACCAGCTTGAGGATCCTAAGTTGGCGAAGAAACTTGTGAAGCGCGGAATAACAGAACTTGTTACTCCCGGTGTATCCATTAACGACAATGTACTCAACTACAAGGAGAACAATTTCCTTGCGGCTGTACACTTCGGCAAGGGATTGTGCGGTGTGGCCTTCCTCGATATTTCCACAGGTGAATTCCTTACCGCCGAGGGTTCGCTCGATTATGTGGATAAACTGCTTATCAATTTCAGCCCCAAGGAGGTGCTTTTCGAGCGTGGGATGCGTCGCCGCTTCGAGGAGGCTTTCGGTACGAAATATCTTGTCTATGAACTTGACGATTGGGTGTTTACCGAGGAGTTTGCCATGGAACGCCTGACGAAGCATTTTGAGACGAAGAATCTGAAAGGCTTCGGCATTTCGCATCTGAGAAACGGTATTGTGGCATCGGGTGCGGTGTTGCACTATCTTGCCGTTACGTTGCACACACAGATTTCGCACATACGCACGCTCTCCCGCATCGAGGAGGAGCGTTACGTGCGTCTCGACAAATTCACCATCCGCAGCCTTGAACTTCTCGACAGTATGCACGAGGGTGGTTCGTCGCTGTTGTCGGTCATAGACCGTACAAAGACGGCAATGGGCGCCCGTTTGCTGAAGCGTTGGATGGTATTTCCGCTGAAAGATGTAAAGCCCATCAATGAGCGCCTCGATGTTGTGGAATACTATTTTCGCGAGCCTGAGTTCCGCGATACGATAGAGGAGCAACTTCACATGATTGGCGACCTGGAACGTATCATTTCCAAAGTTGCTGCCGGCCGTGTCTCTCCGCGCGAGCTTGTGCAGTTGAAGATAGCCCTTCAGGCGGTGGAGCCTATAAAGATGGCCTGTGAGGGTGCTTCGAATGCTGTGCTGCGTGAGATTGGTGCGCGTCTTGACTGTTGTGCCGAGATACGCGACCGCATTGCCCGCGAGATTGTCCCCGAACCACCGTTGTTGCTCAATAAGGGCGGAGTAGTTGCTGACGGAGTGAGGGAGGCTCTCGATGAGCTTCGCGCAATTTCGTACAATGGCAAGGATTATCTTCTTCAGATACAGCAGCGCGAGAGTGAGCGTACGGCAATTCCCAGTCTGAAGATTGCCTTCAACAACGTATTCGGATACTACATTGAGGTGCGCAACACCTACAAGGATAATGTTCCCGCCGAGTGGATACGCAAGCAGACGCTTGTGAATGCCGAGCGTTACATCACTCAGGAATTGAAGGAGTATGAAGAGAAAATTCTCGGTGCCGAAGAGAAGATTATGGCGCTCGAAACGGAGATTTTCAACAATCTTGTATGCGACCTTGCGGCATACATTCCCGCTATACAGGCCGATGCCATGCAACTTGCCCGTCTCGATGTGCTGCTGTCGTTTGCCGAGGTGTCGCGTGCCTGCAAATATATACGCCCCGTAGTTTCCGAGGAGAATATCCTCGATATAAAGAAAGGCCGCCATCCGGTGATAGAACGTCAACTGCCGGTGGGCGAGGAGTATATTCCCAACGACCTTTTCCTTGATACTGAAAAGCAGCAGATAATAATTGTTACCGGCCCCAATATGGCGGGTAAGTCGGCCCTGCTCAGACAGACGGCTCTTATCACGCTGTTGGCACAGATAGGGTGCTTCGTCCCCGCGGAGAGTGCCCATGTGGGCCTTGTCGACAAGATATTCACCCGCGTGGGAGCGAGCGACAATATCTCGGCGGGAGAATCTACCTTCATGGTGGAGATGACTGAGGCAGCAAACATCCTCAACAACCTTTCGGGGCGCAGTCTTGTGCTCTTCGACGAGCTTGGACGAGGTACTTCCACATACGACGGAATGTCGATAGCATGGGCCATCGTGGAGTATATACACGAATATTCGCGTGGCAGGGCACGTACTCTCTTTGCCACACACTACCACGAACTTAATGAAATGGAAAAGAGTTTTCCGCGTATAAGGAACTTCAACGTATCGGTACATGAAAAGGATGGCAGGGTAATATTCCTCAGAAAATTGATGCCCGGCGGCAGCGAGCACTCTTTCGGTATTCATGTGGCAAAGCTCGCAGGAATGCCCAAGAGCATTGTTGGCCGCTCGGAACAGATACTCTCCCAGCTTGAGGCATCAAGCGGCAAGGGCGAGATTAAAAGCGTTGCCACTGAGATCGCCGACACGCGCGAGGGAATGCAACTGAACTTCTTCCAGCTCGACGACCCTGTACTTTCGCAGATACGCGATGAGATTCTCAATATAGATGTCAACAATCTGACACCGCTCGAAGCACTCAATAAACTGAATGACATTAAGAAAATAGTAAAAGGGAAATAGATTTAAGAAGCTTCTAATAATCCATGATTGATTTCAACAGATACTCTTCGCTGAGTGTAAATGCACAGATAGCTTTATGCTCAATGGCATATTTGTATTATAATAATGCTTTATACGGTTCCTATTCGGTTACGGAGTCGGAACTTAAATCGCGTTTGTCCAAACTGGGCTTGAGTATGAGTGTTGTCTCCGAAGAACTTGTAAATTCGGGGATGGTTGTAGTCTATATGGGGCACATTTTTACGAAAACAGTCTGCTATAGTATTAAAATAGAAGAACTGTTGGGTGTGCTGTTGTTCCTATATTCGGAACGGAGAGCATGGGTAAGGGATTTTTCCAAATTCGACAGGAGTCTCGGTGCTGTTGACGATATACGCAACCTCTTGTGCAGATATGTCGATGGGAAGCCTTTGCCACAAATAAATTTTCTGTGGAGTATGGAGGCATATTCATGGATGTTTATTCCTCATATAACAGATACAACCCTTTCGCCGCTATTCTGTTCGCTTTACAGCGAAATGTTCAGGTTTATTGTGCGTAATGCAGTTGTCAGAAGTTTTCGCGAAGATACTCCATTTGATTACGATGGACTTATGGCAGTAATCGAAGAGCATCCGTCCATCGGCAACGCAGTGCGGGAAGAATTGTTTGCAATTGCGGGAATGTACCGTTTCTTCTACGATGGCACCTACAATGCGCAACACCTTTCGAAGAATCCTTATATGCATTATCTTGTCGATGCTATACGTTGCATGAACAAGGGCGATAACAGCAAGGCTGTCCAGTTGTTTGCCGAGGCGCTGAAAAAGCGTAATAAAATATCGGATGTCAAAAATGTCTTTTCAAACACGGTTGCCAATTACTATCTGTTGATGGCATATTTCCTTGACAACACTCCACAATCGAATATGAAATTGCTGCAATTCGGAAATAAGGGGGAATTCCTTGACAGAAACTACATGAGGACATCACATTTTCTGTCGAAAGCACTTGCCGATGTACATAAAGAGAAAAGTTTCAAAGAGTATTTTTATGGCGACTTATCAAAATGTGAACTTCATTTTGCATACCTCTTTGCCGAATATTGGGAAATGTCATCCTATCTTAAAAAGATAGAAAAGCCTTACTCGCCTCCTGTCTACAAGATATTGCGTCACGAACTTTCAGCCTATCTTAATCTCACTGACAGCGAGCGCGAAGAACTGAAATTGCTTTACGGTGAGAAACCGGTTCTCTCTTCGATATACCGCAAGCAGCGATGGGAAGCTGTATTCGACAATATCGATTCGGGTATAAGTGACTCGGGAGAAATTAAAAAAGAGGAAAGCAATATTCGCATGGCGTATATAATCGGCTTAAGAGGCGATGTTGAAGTGCGCGAACAGCAAAAATTGAAAAATGGCAAATGGGGTGCCGGAAAAAAGATTTCCGCTGTTATGTACGAAAGCGGGAATTTGCCATATATGAATGAAACAGACCTAAAGATATTAGGTCTATATAAGCGCAAACATTACCTTCAAATAGAAGATGTCGTTCCATTTATGGTTGACGACCAGCGACTTTTTTATGGACAGTTTGCACCTTTCGAACCGGTTAAAGTAACAACCGAGCATCTCTATTTCGAGGTGAAGAAAAACAAGAAATCTTTTGTAATAGAATCGAATGTTTCAAGTAAAGATTTAAGCAGTGCCACAAGAGGGGTGCTTGTAAGGAAATTGAGTAACACCGAATATTGTGTGATAAATATCAATAGGGAGCATCTGCCATTGTATGGGCAAATACTCAGTCTGAAATCTGTTCCGTTGGAGGCGGAGTCGAGAATGCCCTCTTTCCTGAAAAAGTTGAGCAGTATCGTGGAGGTTCATTCCGAAATGCTCGAAGGCGGCTCATCGCTTGAATGTGTCGAAGGCTCCCCTATAATATCTGTGCAGATAGGTGCTTCGGCGGCAGATGTTTACAAAATATCCCCGAAAGTTCGTCCGCTTGCAGGCGGAGAGCGGCAGTTTGCGCCGGGAGAGGGGCAGACAATGGTTTCTGATACGGCCAACGGTGTGCGTTACCGTGTAAGACGAAGCATCAGCGAAGAGGAACAAAACATAAAGGCTTTCTCGGATTTTGTTGAAAATGAAGTTGATATACTGAGTGGAGTCGTCGGGGCGGAGTTTGAGACGACCACCGCAGGGCTTCTCTCTATCATGAATTTCGTGCACGAAAATCCCGAAATATGTCTGCTCGAATGGGATTCGGACAAGAAATTGAAACTGAAAAAGGCTGTCAATCCCTCCGACTGGAACATAACCATGAAGTCGAAAAACTCGTGGTTCGAAATAGAGGGAGATGTCAATCTCGACGATAATACAATACTTACCGTGGCGCAGCTTCTGCAATTTCTGGGTAGCTCGAAAGGCAATTTTGTGAAAATAAGCGATGATGAGTATGTAATGCTCAATAGTTCGCTAAGGAAACAACTTTCGCGTCTGGAGGCTGTAAGTACACTTGAGCGCGGCAAAATGCGCGTTTCGCATTTTGGAGCAGCCACATTGGGCGATGATGCTCTGAAAGGCTCCTTTGTTGTAAAGAGTGACAGTAAACTTAATAAATTGCGCAAATCCATTAAGGAGAGTGCCGAAAAGGAATTTTCTATTCCAAAAACATTGCAGGCTACACTGCGCGACTATCAGGTGGACGGCTTCCAATGGATGGCGAGAATGGATAGTTGGGGAGCAGGTATATGTCTCGCCGATGACATGGGATTGGGTAAGACTGTACAGACGATAGCTTTTCTTCTGCACAAAGTGGCCGAAGGTGCATCGTTGGTCGTGGCTCCTGTGTCGGTGGTGCCTAACTGGAAACGAGAATTGGAACGCTTCGCTCCATCGCTGAATGTAGTGGTGCTTAATAGCGCTGATGACCGCGCTGCAGCCATAAAGGAGGCCGCAGCGGGCGCAGTGGTGCTGTCGTCATACGGAATGCTTCTCTCGGGCGATGCTATCGTAGAGAAGGAGTGGAATGTTGTTGTACTCGACGAGGCACATGCCATAAAGAATCGCGACACAAAGACTTCGGCTGTTACCATGAAACTGAACTGCAAGAGCCGTATGATACTTACCGGTACACCCATACAGAACAATTTAGGTGAGTTGTGGAATCTCTTTCAGTTTGTAAATCCCGGCTTGCTCGGAGGATGGGAGGTCTTTAAGCGTAAGTATATGCAACCGATAGAGGAGGAGAAGGACAAGGAGCGACAGAAGCAGCTCAAGCGTCTGGTGCAGCCCTTTATGCTTCGCCGCACAAAGGCCGATGTCCTTGATGACCTTCCCGAAAAGAATGAGATTATACTGCCGGTGGAGCTTACCGATGAGGAACTTTCGGTATATGAATTTATTCGTCGTAGAGCCGAGAATATGCTTAAGGAGGGTGGCAACAAGATTGAGGTGCAGACGCTGGCCGAAATTACCCGTTTGCGACAGGCTGCCTGCTGTGCTTCGTTGGTGAAGAAGGAGTGGACCGGTAGTTGCGCCAAGATTGATCTCTTGATGAGCACATTGGAGAATATAACTACAGGTGGCAATCGCACGCTGCTTTTCAGTCAGTTTACGAGCTTTTTGGAAATTGTAAAAAAGAGGCTCGACGAGGCGGGAATCGAATATCTTTATCTCGATGGAGGCACCACCATAAAGCAACGCGAGAAGTTGGTACAGAGATTCCAACAGGGCGAAACATCGCTCTTTATCATAAGTTTGAAGGCCGGAGGTCTCGGATTGAACCTTACGGGTGCCAATTATGTTGTGCACCTCGACCCGTGGTGGAATCCGGCTATCGAACAGCAGGCCACCGACCGTGCCTACCGCATAGGACAGCAGCAGAATGTTACTGTCTATCATCTTGTGTCGAAGAATACTATTGAAGAGAAGATTCTGCGTCTGCATCAGTCGAAGAGGAATATGGCCGATGCCCTGCTGGAGGGTTCCGATGTGAGCAATAAGCTTACAGCTGCGCAGTTATTGGATATGATTGGAGACTAATTTTATGGAATTAAATTTTTTCGGATTGATTATAGGTGTTGCAACCTTTCTCATTATAGGGCTTTTTCACCCGTTGGTGATAAAGGCCGAGTATTATCTTGGTGTCGGCAGCTGGTGGCTGTTCCTTGTCGGCGGTATTGTGGGGTGTGCAGCCTCGTTGCTTGTCGCTGACACTGTTATATCTATTTTGCTCGGGGTGTTTGCCTTCTCTTCGTTCTGGAGCATTGGCGAGATTTTCGAACAGCGTAAAAGGGTAGAAAAGGGATGGTTCCCCGCGAACCCGAAGAGAAAAGGGAAGAAGTAGTACCACTCGATATAAAAAACGACAGACTCCCGGCAAATCCCATCTTTGGTTGCCGGGAGTCTGTGTCTCTGTTTTTTACATGGTTATTTCACAAAGACCTTGCGGTTGTTCTTTATGTAAATTCCGCGTTGCGGTCTCTTCACAGGCTCTCCCATGAGGTTGTAGTATGTGTTGTCTTCGGGGGTATCGTATTCGGGTGTGTCGATGCCGGTGACGATAAGTTCCTCTATGCTCTCAAGCCAGTCGATGATGTCCTCGGCAATCTGGTCGTGGTAGGCATATGAGGAGCTGAATCCGAATCCGTGTCCGCCGCTGGGGAGGCTCTTTGTGCGCACAGGTACACCCTTCTCCTTGAGTGCAGCGGCATATACGGTGCTGTTGCGGGGTGGTACCACACCGTCGTCGGCTGCCCAGCAGATGTAGGCGGCAGGGGTGTCTTCGCTCACCTGCTTTTCGTTGCTGTAGAGCTTCACAATCGCGGGAGGAGGATTCTTTCCTATGAGGTTTTCGCGCGAGCCGGTGTGGGTGAATGTAGCGTCCATGGTTATTACGGGGTAGAAGAGTATCTGGAAGATGGGGCGCTCGTCGCCTTTGGTGTGTGTTGCCACTGTAGAGGCAAGGTGTCCGCCGGCGCTGGAGCCTATCACTCCTATCAGTCCTGTGGTGACGTTGTACTCCTCGCCATTCTCGCGGAGGTGTTTCATTGCGTCGCGTGCCTGCTTCAGCGGTGCGCTGTGCGATGTGGGAGGAGTGGTGTAGGTGAGCACTGCCGCTGTGTATCCGAGGTCATTGAGGAAGGGTGCCCAATCCGAGCCCTCGTAGCCGGTGGCTACAAAGGCGTATGCTCCGCCGGGAATGACAAGCACTGCACGACCGTTTGCCTTCTCTTTGGAGGAGGTGAAAATCTTGAGGTATGCACCCGAAGAGAGCTTCACACTCTTTATAGGCATGGAGGCAGGAGCGCTCACCGAGAATATGCTGCCTATGTCGGTGGGGCTGGTCCAGAAACCTAAGTCTCCGCCTGCTCCGCCATATTCGTTTATGTATTTGCCGTCCTCGTTGTTGGCGAGCAGGAAGCCGTTGTTTGCCTCAATTATGTTCCATGCATACACGGTGTTCGAGAGAATTGCCTTTTCGCCTACTTTGGCAAGAGTCTTTGTGGAGTCGCTGCGGTTGTATATGACAATGCCGCTGTAGGGATTGCCCTTGAATGCCCACTGGTATGTATCCTGTGCAGCCTGCTCTTTTGTCGTGTTGATGTTGCATTTGTAGCCGTTGCTTGCCGTTACATAGTCTTCGCCGCCGCGCAGTGCAAGGTTGTACCATTTGAAACCTTGCTCCGTAGAGAGTTCGAAGGGTAGCTCCCATTGTGCTGTGATGGTAACGATGTTCTCTTTGCCCTTTTCCGGTGTAACCGGGGTGTCTATTGTGTATTGGGTATAGGCGCGTCTCTTTATGTCGTCGGGTAATTCGCTTATGGTGTCGCCTGCCATGCCTATGCCTGTAAGCTCTTCGAGCAGATTGCCCTCGCTGTCTACAATGCGGTAGGTAACGGTGAGCCGGTTGGCAAAGAACTCATCAAGCATCTGCAACGCCTCCGTCGGGTCAAAGTCGCCGGTTTCCTTTATAGCTGTCTGGTTGCCTGCGTCGCAATAGTTCCATGAGTTCAGCACCACACCCTTCTGTGTATGCGATGCAGTGTTGGCTATGTAGCCGAGCGATGTGAGGCAGTAGGGGTATGTGGCATTGCCGCCGGTGTACTGCACCTTGAAGGGCTCTATCTCCGAGTCGGAGAGCAGTATGTCGCTCCAGCCGTTGCCGTCGGTCATGGGGTCGCGGTGGAGAAATTTCTTGCCGTTTATGCTGTATATGTAGAGCTCTCCCTTGTATGTGATGAATGCAAATTCGCCTCTTGAGGCTCCTATGCCGCTCTTTGCGGTGTTTGTAACCACTCCGTCCTTGGCTCCGTAGTATCCGCGTGGGGTGGAGATGGTATATTTCTTGTCGTTAGAGGGGGTGAAGAATTTCCAGTCGGCAAGGGGCTTTTTAATCTCTATGCTGTCGGTGGCAATGATGTCCAGCAGGCTTCTCGACCACACTTCGGCAAGACGTTGTGCGCCGAGTGCGTTGGGGTGGAGATAGAAGGTGCCCGAATTTCCGCTTTCGGCAATGAAAAGCACCTTGTTGTCTTCGAAGTAGTTCCACACTTCGCGGTTGCCGGCTGTAACTCTGTCATACTCCTCTGCAATGTCGTCGATGACGGGGTAGTAGCTGTAGAGGCGGTCGAGTCCCTCTTGCAGATATGTGGCACCGTTGTGTGTGTTGGGGCTGTACCAGATGGGGTAGTTGAGCAGTATCCTGCAGTCGGGGACAGCCTCTATGAGTGCGTCGATTATTGCCTTGATGTTCGCCTTGTACGAAGTGGTGCTTACGGGCGCTCCCTCTGTGCCCATACATGCGCTGTCGTTGGTGCCCAGCATTATGGAGAAGTAGATGAGTCCGCCGTTGTTCTTCTTGAAGGTTTTTGCTGCATTGACAACGCGTGTGAAGTCTTCGCGTCCGGGCATGAATCCCAATGTTGTGATGCCCGAGTGTCCGCCGTTGTAGAGGTTGGTGGTTACACCGGTGGCACTCTCTATCAGTGAGCGGCATACGGCGGGAGGTGCTTCGGCGGCGGGGTTGCCGAGTCCTGCACCGTAGGTGATGCTGTTGCCTATGAACAGCAGGTTGATGTTGTCCTTAGGATCTATGGGTGTGGGTGCCTCCTTCACGGCATTGTATACCTGGAAGCGTCCGAGGCTTACAAAAGGGTTGCCGTTGGTGTCGTAGCGGCTGCTGTATGCGGCATTCATTGTCTTTTTCACAACGAACCGCAGATAGCTGTATGATGCGCCGAGGGCAATGTGGGGCGAGGTGTAGCGGTCGGGCGAGAATGCGGTAAATTCGTTCTGCATCTCCTTCAGGTGCTCTACCTCTGTCCATTCGCCATCGGGGTTGTCTGTTCCCTGTATTATTATTTCTGTGGGGGTGTCGCCTGTGGCTACCCATGCCGAGCCTATCATTGTGAAGATGATGTCGGTCTGTGGCTTGTCGAAATGCACCTGCAGGTATGTGTCTGTGCCTTTGGGCGGCACGGCGGGATTGCCCCACGATGTGTGCCAGATGTACTGGTTGGTTCCTACACCGTCGCTTTCGGGGCGCAGCAGGTTGGAGGCGGGAAAGCCCGACTGTGTGTTGTTGGCGCTTATCTGTGCTGCTTTGGTTAGGAGAGCCTCGCCTTTCACCCACACCGAGTCGCCTTCGAGTTCGCCTGCCATGGCAGAGTGCATTGTCGCTGCCAACAGCAGTGATAATGCGAAGAGAATTTGCTTGAAGTTTTTCATGGTATATGTTGTTTGTATATTTCTTTACAATGTTGCAAATTTAGGGGAAGTTTCCTTATATTGCAAAAATATAAAGATTTAGAAGCTGTTTGAATTTTATTAGAAAATAATTCTATATTTGCGCTGTTCATTTCGGCTTATTTGAGTCTATTTTGGCATCTTTTCTTTCTTATTTTTTGGAAATAGCCCGCTATTCCCTGCAAAATGCGAAAGAAAATCTACTCAAAATATCTCTCAAATAATTCCAAAATAAAATACAAACAGCTTCTTATTACTTTCACGCTATATATGTCAGCAAAAAACAACACCATCAATAAAGGTGCCCCTAACTCCATTGATTCAGGGCTCCTTTATTGATGTTGTCTCTGTATTGGCAGATATTACTTGATTCCCAAGTCCTCAATCTCCCAGTCGTCGCTGCGGAAAGAGGGGAGGGGAAGTCCGAGCAATGTCTTCACATTGGCTTCGAACGAGTAGTTCTGGTAGGCATAGCGCACTGCAACGGGCTCGGCAACAGAGTCGGACCACACTTCGATGGTGTTTCTGCACCAAACGTGGTTGGCCTGTGCGGGATAGAATTTCTTGTCGGCACCTGCAACCTCAAATCCTTTGGCGCGTTCGCGTGCGTTGAAGCAGTCCTGCTGTGTGGGGTCGGCAACATCGAAGTTGTTGGCGCGTGTCATGTTGGCGAAGCTGAGTACGAGCTTGTTGCCCTTCTTCTCGAACGACTTGAAGCGGGGATATTTCGCAGGCAGTCCTTCAACACCGTAGTCGTTGGTGAGTGCAAGGTTGGCAAGGCGCTGACCTACCTTGTCCTTTCCGGCGGGGTGTATGAGCGCGAAATCGCCGATGTCGGTTGTGCAGACAATGTCGCAGTTCTCGACCTCGTCGGCACACTTCCACTGCTCGTCGACAAATACCGCGGTACCGCGCAGTTTGTGTCCCTCGTAGCAGTAGGGAGCTATCTGCACAAAGTAGAAAGGCATCTTGTCGTTGCCCCAATCCTTGCGCCATCCCTCAATCATCGACTTCTGCAATTTTGCATAGTCGAACCAGTTGTAGCGGTTGGCGCAGCCCTGGTACCAGATGAATCCTTTGGCTGTGAACTTGTTGATGGGGCTTATCATACCGTTGTAGAGAACGTTGTTGCTGTTGGGACCGCGATATTTCTTGTCGAAGTCGACGTTGCGGCTCTTCACTGCATCGAGAGCCTCTTTGCTCATCCATGCCTCGATGCGTGTACCGCCCCAGTTGGCTGTGATGAGACCTACGGGGACATTGAGCATCTTCTGAAGCTCCTTGCCGAAGAAGTAGGCTGCTGCACTGAAGGTGCGCACTGTCATGGGAGACGACTCGCGCCACATTGTGTCGCAATCCTCCTTAGGAGTATTAGATGTGCAACGGGGGACGGTGAACATGCGGATGTCATCGTATTTGTATGCCTCCTTTATATGCTCCAGCGCACCGTCGACAGGCTGATACATATATCCGCCGACAGGCATTTCCATATTTGACTGACCGCTGCACACCCACACCTCGCCCAGGAGGATGTTTGTGAGTTCGGTCTTTTCGCCATCGTCGAAGGTGAGTGTATAGGGACCGCCTGCATCCACTGTGGGAATTGTTGTTGCCCAATTGCCATCCTTGTCGGCTGTGGCGGTGAACTTCTCTTTTGTCCACGATGCTGTAATCTTCACTTTTTTATTTGCCTCGGCTTTTCCCCAGAGATTTACATCGGTGTTGCGCTGCAACACCATGTTGCTGCCTATCACCGAGGGAAGAGTCACTTTTGCCTGTGCCACGCTGAACACACATGCAAGCGCCGCTGCAATGATTGATATTCTTTTCATGACTTTATCCTTGTTTTGTTATTTTATTTCTTCGTCTTTAATTTCCCATTGGTCGCTGCGGAACGATGGCAATGCCTGGCCAAGCTGTGTGCGTACATTGGCATCGAACGAGTAGTTGCAGTAGGCATAGCGCACTGCAACGGGGTTGGGAACAGAGTCCGACCACACCTCTATAATATTGCTCCACCAGCGGTGGTTACCCTTTGCGGGATAGAACTTGCCATCCTCGCCGGCAACCTCGAATCCTTTGGCCTGTTCGCGGCCATAGAAACAGCTTGACATGCGGTAGTCGAGTGGGTCGGTTGTGTAGGGAGGTGCAATGTTCTTGAAGTGGAGTTCGAGTTTGTTGCCCTGCACTACAAAATAGTTGAAACGGGGTGCCTTCGCAGGCAGGCCTTCAATGCCGTAGTCGTTGGCAAGTGCAAGAAGTGCAAGACGCTCCGATACTCTTTTCTTCTTCAGAGGATGTATGTGGCTGTAATCGCCTGCATCCTGTGTGGTGGCAACATCGCAGTATTCAATCTCGTCGGCTGCTTTCCACTGCTGGTCAATGAAGAGTGCATTGAGGCGTTTTGAGGGGCCTTCGTAGCAGTAGGGTGCAATCTGTGTGATATAGAATGGCATCTTGTCGTTGCCCCATATTTTGCGCCAGAGCGCCACCTGTGCCTTCTGCAACTTAACATAGTCGTACCAGTTGGGGCGGTTCGACTCGCCCTGATACCAGATGAAGCCTTTGGCTGTGAAGTTGCAGATGGGCAGTATCATGCCGTTGTAGAGCGAAGCGGGCACATTCTCGCCTCTGCGGCGCGAGTCGTATGAGGTGTCGCGTCCTTCGATGGCATCGAGGCTCTCTTTGCTCATCCATGTCTCTATGATGGTACCTCCCCAGTTTGATGTTACGATGCCTATGGGCACGTCGAGCATCTTGTTGAGTTCTTTGGCGAAGAGGTAGGCGATGGCGCTGAATGTGCGCACGGTCAGGGGATTGGATGTGCGCCAGATGGTGTCGCAGTCCTCTTTGGGGGTGTCCGATACGCAGCGGGGCACGGTGAACATTCTGATGTTGGGGTATTCGTATGCTTCAGCAATGTCTTTCTCCACACCGTTGATAGGCTGGTACATGAATCCTCCCACGGGCATCTCCATGTTGGACTGTCCGCCGGCTATCCACACCTCACCCAAGAGAATGTTTGTCAGTTCGGTCTTTTCGCCATCGTCGAAGGTCATTGTGTAGGGGCCTCCTGCATCGGCTGTGGGGATTTTTGTAGCCCATTTGCCATCCTTGTCGGTTTTGGCGCTGAACTTCTCCTTTGTCCACGATGCTGTGATGGTTACTTTCTTGTCGGGTTCTGCCTTTCCCCACAGGTTGACTTCGGTGTTGCGTTGGAGCACCATGTCGTTGCCGAGGATTGAGGGAAGAACCACTTTAGCCTGCGCTGTGGTGAACAGGCAGGCTAAAGTTGCTAAAAGAAATGATATTCTTTTCATTGTTTCTTGTCGTATGTTATTCGATTACTACGTTGTCGCAGTGCTTGATTACGAAAGGATTCTTCTCCTCGCGTGCATATACATAGTCGGTGCTCTCCTCAATCTTGTTGTTGCGGTATGTGATGCCGTCGAAGCAGCAGAGGTAGAGGATACGGGGGTCGAATGTGCGGAAGGTGTTGCCCTCAACCACGATGTTCTTGTGGTAACGGCTCTTCTCCTGCTCGCTGATGCGGCTGTTGTATGCGATGTGTGCATCGCCCCATGTCTTGCAACCGTAGAGGCAGTTGTCGAACATGTTGTTGCGCACCTGTACGTTGCGTACACCTGACTGCTCGTACCAGTAGCTGCCGTCGCCCTCGAAGAGGATAGATGCACCGGGTACGTGGAAGTAGTTGTTCTCGATGATAACCTCGCCGCGTGAACCGATGAGAAGACCGCGTGCGCGGTTGTTGGCAAAGTGGCAGCCCTTGATGAGTACATCGGGATACTGATCCTCGCAAGCGATGGGGTCCTTTATCTGAATCTCCTCGGGGAGTTTCTCTGTGAAAGTGATCTCGGCAAGCTCGCTGTTGATCTTTCTGATAGACTTCACAATGCGGTGAGCGTATGTCATCATGGTCTTGTGGTTGGCAATCTCCATGTTCATACCGGGACGGACGAAGTCCTTGCCGTAGTTGTACCATACGAGGATGGTGTTGTCGTTTACAATCTCGCGTGTCATTGCATACCATCCGTGGATGTTTGTAGCATCGTCCTTCTGGTTGGTGAACTTACAGTCGATCATGCGCAGGTATCCGCCGCAGTTGATGAAGTGGGTAGCATCGGCTGTTGCACTGATGATGCGGTTGCTGCCGGGTGTGGGAATAACGTTCACCTTGTTCAGTTCGATGTCTCTCACACGCTGTACGATGAAGCCCATACCGCCGCAGTGGTAGAGGTTTACATTCTGCACAAGCACTGTCTGGCACTCGTCGAATGTGAATCCGGGGTTCGAACGGCGTGCAGCACCGAATGCCATGATGTTGCCTACTGTACCTGTGAGGTCCTTGAGGAAAATCTTGAAGTTGCCGTTGGGAAGAGCCTCTGCCTGCAATCCGCTCCACAACCAATAGTCGTGTACATAGTATGCTACCTCTTTCTTCTTGCCGTCGAACTCGAGAAGGCTTCCGTAGGGGTATGTGATGTTGTTCTTGTCGCGTATGCGCAGGATGCCGCTCTGTATGTCCACCTTGTAGCTTTCGGGGAACTTGAGCTCCAACCATCCGTCGCCCACTGCCATAATCTCGCCCTGAGAGTTGAATGTGTGGGTGAAGTCGATGTTGAGGTCCTTGATGGTGATGTTGCTTGAGTTCTCCACGTTGAAGGGAGAGATGAAACCTGTAAAGAGAAGTGTTGTTCCGTTACCCTCGATTGTGAGGCCTTCGGCATTCTCAATGTTCATGGCGATGCGTTTCTTGCCTTCGCTATTGTTGCTTATGTAGAGATATTTCTCGAAGCAGTATTTATCCTTGATGAAGAGTGTGTCGCCGGGGAACACCAATGTGCTGTTGGGAGCCTTGAGTGCCTCTTCGAGTGCAAGGCGGATGCCGGGATAAGCGTCCTCCTTCATATCCTCTGTGATGTAGTCCTTCACATATACAGTCTTGCCTTCGGGTGTCGAAGAGCAGGCTGCAACGACTGCCATTGCCGCAAGGGCAAACAGTTTGAATAATTTCTTCATGTTTTGTATGTTGTATAGTTCTTAATATATCTACAATCTCCTGCAACTGCCATCGGTGGCTGTGCAGGAGATATGTATGTGTGGGATATTAGATTTTGATGTTCTTGATGGTCTCACCGATGCGAACGGTATATTTCTTCTCTTTCTTGCCGTTCTTGATGATAACCTGTGCGCGGGTGTCTGACTTGCGTGTAACCTCGATGTCGAAGTCGCCGCCGAACAGCTTCACGTGGCGGAGTGCCATTTCGTTCCATGCAGAGGGGAGCTGCACTGTGAGGTTGAACGAGTTGAAGCTTGTGGGGTGGATGCCGAAGAGACCTTCGGTGATGATGCGGCAGTAGAGACCGCTCTCAGCCGAAAGGTGGCGCTGTGAACCCTCGGGCCATGCCTCGATGGGGTAGGGAACGTGTGTGCCGAGAAGACGGCGGTTAGAGTAGTCGAGCAACTGCTTTGTAGCCTTGTCTGCTGCACCTACAACATACACACCGCGGAGTGCGTAGAGTGTAGAGCGGTCCCAGAATGTTACATCGCCTTCGGCTGTGAGAAGACCGTCAACTGTGCAGAGCTTGTCTGAGTAGAGAGCGTCGATTGTGCCCTGTGCGCGCTCTTTGAAGCCGAATACGAGGGGCATGCAGATCCATGAACGGAGCACTGTGTTGCCGTCGTAGTAACGGTATGTCTCGTAGCCGCTTACGTTTGCCGAGAAGTATTTGTTGATGTTTTTCTTCAGCTCCTCAGCCTGCTTTCTGTAAGTAGCAGCCAATTTGGGCTCGCCTACAAGAGGAGCAAGGTAAGCTGCGTTTACAAGACCGTCGTAGTAGAGTGTAGCTGTGCAGAGGTTAGCTTCGCCTGAGGGGAAGCGGCCTTCGAGTTCGTCGTGGTCGGAGCGGGGAACACCTGCGTCGTTCAACTGACGGCGTGTGTATTCGAGACACCATTTGATGAAGGGCCACAACTGCTTAGCCTCCTCTTTGTCGCCACGAGCAAGAAGGTAGCGTGTTGCACCGTGAGCATTCATGGCAGCGTCGCCACGGTCGCCTGCACCACCCCATGTGTCGATACCTTCGGCAATGATTGAGCTGGGGATGTGTTTGTACTCGTCGTTCATGTAGCGAGCGAAGAGTTTGTAGCAGTTGAGTGCTGATTCGTTACCTGTCTGGTAGCCCATGTAGGGGAAGAAGGGGCTTACATACTCCGACTGGTCGTTGCACCAGATAGCAGCGTAGTAAGACTCACCACCGGGAGCGTGCATGAGACCGCCCTTTGTGCGGCAGATGCTCTCCGATGCGCGGATCTTTGAGAAACGGAACTCTGTGTCGATAACCTTCTCGGGTGTCTCAAGAACAAGTGCGCCGTCGATGCTGTTGGCAATGTATGCCATACGCTTTGCGTACTCAGCCTTTACGTCGGGAGTGATAGCCTTCTCGCCCTTCTCGCGGTATGCCTGGAATGCTGCACCGAACTCGATGCTCTTGCCGGGCTCAATCTTGTATGTACCCGAACCGTAAACCTCTGACTGGATGATGTATGTGCCATCAACGCCCTTTTCGGGGTCTGTCTTCAGTTTCTGTACGAATTCGGGAACTGCAACTGTAAGTGTGCGGCCTGTGATGTTCTTCACCTCGTAAAGCTCACACATCATGGGAAGTGTAGTGCTGGGGAAGATGGTTGTTGTTACCTCTACAACGGGAGAGGGAGCTCTCTTGCGGGCAGCACCTGTGTTCACAATGCCGATACCATACTGGTTCACTACCTGGAGTGCGCCGTTGATAGATACCTTCTTCGAACCCAACTGTACGGGTGCGAGGTTGTTGATGCCGAGCATAGATACGATGTCGGTCTGCACACGGTACATGAGGCTGGCGTGTGTGTTGTTGGGGATTGTGCGGAGCATGGGGAATACCAATGAACGCTCCTGTGAGAAGTTTTTCTTTGCGTCCACGTTCCAGCGTGTAACGAAAGATACCATTTCGCCGCTCATCTCAATGTGATCGCTGTAGGGGAGAGTCTCCTCTGAGAGAATCATCTCGATGGCGTTTGTCTCGGGATTGATTGTCCAGCACTGTTTCTGTGCGCTGACTGTTACTACCGACATGAGCAGTAACGCGATTAACAACTGAATTTTTCTCATTACTTGAATATTTTTTGTTTTGTTATTTTGTCAAAGCTGCTTTAATCATATCGAGTTCCTTGGGAGTGTAGCAAGTGCGTGTAACGTCTACTGTGTAGCCTGCTATTTCGCTTGCTGCCTTAGATACATACTTCATGAGGCAGAGGAATTTCTCGTAGTTGTTGTTGAAGCGTCCGAGCTTGCTGTCGGGTGTAGCATAGAGCTCGCGGAAGGCTTTCTTGTAAACATCCCAACCATAGATTTCTGCTATACGCATGAGTGTGTAGTGGATGGCGTCGCCCGAGTCGAGGTTGCCTTTGGCGATGCAGTTCTTGTAGGCACGTTTGTAGTAACCTATGTTGTCGCCCATGTATGTTGTGTTCTGCGACATTATAGCCTCGTGCTTGTCGAGTGCATAAGACATGCGGAAGTTGGCGAAGATTTCGTCGTTCCAGTTCCATGAACCATAGCCGTCGCCCTTTGCTGTGCCGGCAGAGAATGTGTGACCAATCTCGTGGAGGATACCGAATCCCCAGTCTTTGTTCTTCTGGAACTTGTTGAGCAGACCTTTAACATCGACATTGTCGTTCCAGAGGATGGGGTTCCCTGCGAGTGCCCAGTAACCGGCCTCCATACCGGGAGTGGTGAGTATGCTGATTTTGCGTCCGTTGTAGGGTACGCAACCGAGAAGTTCCTCGTATGCTTCGTATGCCTTGTCGAGGCACTGGAGCCACTCGTTCACTGTCTTGTCGTCTACTTTTACATGTTTGGGATCGATGGCGAGCTTGATGTGCTTGCTCTCGCGTATGTAGAGTGCATCTTTGGGTGTCTCTGTGATTTTCACATCGTCGTACCATACAGTACCCTTAGACTTTCCACCGTTGTATGTGCCGCCGGGGAAGCCGAGACCGCAGCTTACGTATGTCTCACCCTTCTCGTCGCTCACGAAGTCCATGTATACCTCCTGCCAGTCGTTGGTGCCATAGAGGAATTTCGAAGCGTTCCAGGGCTGGTCCGAGTTCTTGTCGAGTACATCGAGGTAGAGAACAGCTCCGCGTCCTTCGAGGTAGCGACCGTCTACAGAATCGCCTTTTACATCCTGTGTCTTTACCTTTGCCGATACACGGTAGAATGTGTTGGGGTTGAGACCTGTGATGTGTTTGGTTATCTTCAGTGCACCGCGCTCGTTGCTTGTGATTTTGATGCAACGCGATTTGTCGGGACCTTCTTTCACAAATTTGATTGATGCGCCTTTGGGGCATTTGTCGAGTGTCCAGCTTTTCATTGAAGCCGACTTGTTGTTGAAGTCGTCGCTGAAAATCTCTTTTGCGTCGTTGTTGGCGAACGCGCATGCAGATGCTGCAACAAGTGCGGCAAATGTCAGGGGACGGAAAATGTTCTTCATGTTTTTTTGAAAATATTATGTTGTTTTGTTAAAATTCAGGGTGTAATATTTCATATTGCAAAAATAATCAAAATTTTGCAATAGAATGGCTTTTAAGATAAAAACTTTCCGTTTCTCCGTTTTATTGCACCTTTTTGCAAGAAAATATATGATTATGCGATATTATACCTAAAAAGTACAACCCCATCCTTCAATGGATAAAAAACTATTCTAAAAAGTTCCTGCCCTTAAAGGGGACATTGCGTAATAAGCAATGTTTGCGACGACGGGAACTTTAGTTCCCCAAAGTACCGAATTGCGGCGCCTCAAAATGAATAGAAAATAACAAAAAAGAACATTGAATATGCTTAACGAAAAACTCTATAGCACAGCGGTTTAGCATTTTGTTATATAGAAGGAGTGCCGAGCTTTGCGAGGCCAATCAAAAACAAAGTTTTTTGAAGACGGAGGGGTTTTCCTCGCGTAGTACGGTTTATTGCAATACGATAGGTTAAGAACCCCCTCCGAACTTTTTTCTCGGAAAAAAGAGGAAGACCTCACATGCGTTCGGCACTCCTTTGGGAATATAAATATTCCGTCGTCGCAAGCAACGCTCCATTCCGCGTTGCCCCCCTTCAAGAGGGACAGCTTTTTTAAGTTTCTTATTTTAAAGAAATTAGCAAAACATAAAAAGCTGAAAGATGTGTCCAAAGATTAGCTTGGATAAGAGGGACATTGCGTAATAAGCAATGTTTGCTTATGCGAAGCTCGGCTGCGCTCGGCAGAATATAAACAAGTTTACATTCTGCTCTCGTTTGCACGAGCTTTGCGACGACGGGAGCTTTAGCTCCCAAAAGGAGTGCCGAACGTAAAGTGAGGCTTAGAACGGGGGAGGGGGTTTGACTGAATACACCGGCAAAACCGTCAAACTCCTCCGCCTAAGCCTCGCAAAGACTAAGTAATTTGAAATATAGCGTGTGTTTTCATTCCACCTCCCTGTTTGTGGGAGTGGTGCGTATGTACTCAACCGCTTTTTGCAAGCGCTCCACCTTTTCGGAATTTTTGGCAGCTCTGTTCACTCTTTCATCCTTGTCGCGGTAGAGCTGTGGCTCGACGGAGTATCCTGTCTCAATTTTCGGTCCCCATGTTATCATTGGCGCTCCTTTGCATGGGGGTATGTATTTCCATTTTCCGCTTCGTACCGAAATGTTGCGGTTTGCTGCCATCTGGAAGAGTATTTCCCGCCCTTTGTTGTCGCTGCCCATCCATGCTTGCGCTTGGCTCTTTAGCCCATCGGGCGAAAGGTTTTCTTCGTTTCCTCTGCCGATGACAGATGCCATTACATCGAGGAAGTCTATCTGCGAGACAAGCGCTTTCCTCTCTTTTGCCTTCTTTATCCTTGCCGGCCAATGTACTATGAATGGCACCCGCGTGCCGGCTTCGAAACAGCTGTATTTGCCGCCGCGCAGCCCACCCATAGGGTCGTGTCCGCCGAGCAACTCTTCGGCGCGGTCGTCGTATCCGTCATCAATAACCGGGCCGTTGTCCGAGGTAAGGATTATGAGTGTATTTTCGTAAATGCCCAATTCTTTGAGTGTCTTTACAATCTCTCCCACACACCAGTCGAATTGCGCAATTGCATCGCCGCGGTGCCCCATGCCCGTCTTGCCGCGGAAACGCGGGTGGGGGAAGCGTGGTACGTGAACATCGTTTGTGGCGAAGTAGACGAAGAAGGGTGTGTCGCTCTTCTCTTTCAGAAATTCTATTGCGTGGGCCGTTATCGAGTCGGCTATATTCTCGTCCTTCCATAATGCCTTACCACCGCCCTTCATGTAGCCTATGCGCCCTATCCCGTTGACGATGGACATATTGTGCCCGTGCGAGTGCTTCAGGTTGTAGAGCAGTTCGGGATTATCCTTGCCGGTCGGTTCGCCTTCGAAATTTTTGCTGTAGCTCACATATATCGGTGCCGAGGCATCGTAGTTGGCTACTTTGCCGTTCTCTATGAACACGCAGGGTACGCGGTCAGCTGTGGCTGCCATTATGTAGGAGTGGTCGAAGCCTATGTCGGCGAGTCCTACCGGCAGCGGTTTGTTCCAGTCCTGCTTGCCACTCTCTGCGCCGAGTCCCAAATGCCATTTGCCGAAGGCGGCGGTGGTGTATCCGGCCTCCTTGAACATATCGGCGACGGTGTACTGTTCGGGGGAGATTATCATTGCCGCGTCGCCTGCCGCAACATCGGTTCCTCGCTTGCGCCACGGATATTCGCCCGTCAGCAGCGAGTAACGCGAGGGTGTGCTTGTGGAGGCTACCGAGTGGGCGTTGGTGAAGCGCAGTCCATTTGCGGCAAGCGCGTCCACGTTGGGCGTGGAGACATTCTTTGCTCCGTAGCACGAAAGGTCGCCGTATCCCAAGTCGTCGGCATATATGAGCACTACGTTGGGGCGGCGGGCTCTCTCCTGAGCCTGCGCTGTTTCGGGGGTGGCAAGATGTGCTGCAAGGGGGGCTGCAAGCATGGGCAGCAGGTATTTTATCTTGTGGTTTTTCATAGGTCTGTGCGATGATTGTAGTTCTTCTGCAATATTCGTTAAAATTGTTGATATATGCAAGAGGGCATGCTAAAAGAAAATATTGCTGTCGACACTAATAATAAAAAATAGAGGGCATGCGCCCTCTATTTTTTATGAATGAATGCTTCGATTGTTACTTCTTCAGTATCTTCTTGCCATTGATGATGTTGATACCCTTCTGTATTCCGTGCAGGCGGCGACCGTGGATGTCGTAGATGCCCTGCTCTTTAGAATATTCGGGAGCAACAATGTCTTCGATACCTGTGGGCTTCGGTAAAGAGTTGATGGGCTCGATTGTAGAACCCTCAAGCTTGAAGGCATTTATACTGAAGCTTGCCTGACCGGTGAGGTTGACAATGATACCGAGTGAAACTTCTGTCTCTTCGTCGAGGGTGAAGTTGATGACGCCTGAGGTGAGCAGGCTCCATGCAATGGCCTCGCTCTCGCAGTCGGCATCGCTTATCATTGTCTTACCCTTGCATGCTACAAGGCGGCTGGTCTGGGCATCGCTGCCATCGCCGAATGTAACGCTGAAGGTGTAGTTGCCGGCAGGGAGTGTTACGGGTTGCCATAAGCGATAGTCGAGCAGCGGAGTTGCAAAGCCGTTCCAATATGTCTCGAAGGTTATGTCGCTGTTATGGTCGGTGTCGATGTGTGCACCTGTAACAATCTTGCCATTGCTTTTGGCGTTGGCATCCTGCCATGCCGATTTTGCTGTGCGCATTGCCAGACGGAGGAATCGGGTTCTGTTGTTGGGGTTGACAGTGCCTGAGCCTTTGATGTAAGGATGCTTATAGTTTGTGAGGAATTCGGCCGAAACATCGCCGTAAAGGAGCGCTTCTGTGTCGAGTGTGAAGACTCCGAGTGCTGAACCCCATGCGTCGCCGTCGGGGCCGAAGCCTATGCGCTCGGCGTTGCAGCCGCCACCGGTGCGGTCGATTACATTACCGCCGCTCTGGTTGAAGTCGTAGTAGAGCAACAGCATATCCTCTTCCTGTGCAGCCTGCACGTTGCTTATGTGCTTGTTGCCGTAGACTGAAATCTTCTCTTTGCTGAGTGCCGAACCCCAAAGGCGTACTTCGTCTATCTGACCACGGAAGCAGGTGTACTCACTGCCCATGTTTACTGTTCCGAGTGCGGGTATTGTAGCGGGAAGTTTGCCTGATACTGTGGATATGTGGTGTGCGTCGCGTAAGAACTGTATCTCTCCTGCGTTGTAAACTATGGCATAGTGGTGCCATTCGTTGCAGATGATGTAGTTGTTGTCGGATGAGGCACTCTTTGTACCTATCTTCACTGTAAGCGAGCCATTGGCGTCTACTGAAGTCGAGAACTCTCCCTGTGTGGATGTGAGGTTCATGCTGCCTTGATATTGCATGGGGCGCATCCACCAGTCGAGTGTGAGGGCACTCTGTTCCTCGGTGAAGGGGCATGCGAGCTGTAGGCGCTCGGTGCCGCCGAAGTTGAGGCTGGTGCCGGGGTTGTCGTTGCTTACAATGAGGTATTTGTTATGGGTGTATGTCTTGTTGCCCAACTTGTTGTTTACTGTGAGGCTGATATCGTAAATACCGGGTGCTACCGGCTCAATGTAGGGCGATTGTTCGTCTATCTGCAATATGCGACTGCCATTATTGAGTTCCCATTGCCAAGATTCGGGGTTGTAGCGGCTCTTGTCGATGAGCTGTATTGTGTCGCCCAGCATGATGGCTGTGTGGGAAATGTCGAAGCGGGCTTCGGGTGCCGACTCCTCTACGGTAACTTCGTGTGTAACGCTGCTGCTGCCGAATGAGTTGGTTGCAGTCAGTGTAACGGCAAATGTTCCGAAAGTGGGATAGAGGGCTGTGGCGTTGGTTCCTCCAATCTCTTCAATATCGGCGCCGGGCATACTCCAACTGTAGACGCAGGCATCACCTTCGCTACGGTTGATGAAGCTGAATCTGTCGCCGGCGGGCAATGTGTCGTCAAGGATGTCGAAGGCTGCCACGGGTGCTTTTCCTTTGACAATATTCACATCTTTGCTTGCTGTCAGTGTGTCGCCGGTTGCAAATATTGTAGTACAGGTAACTGTGTAGGTTCCTGCTTCGGGGTATTTGAATGTGGGGCTTGTGCCCTGTGCCTCGGGTGTGGTGGAGCCGGGTGCCGACCATGTCCAGTCGGTTGCGCTCAAAGCAGCAATTGCTTTAAGATTGAAGGGGAGACCTTCAAGGTGTGTGCTGTCTTCATCGACAATGGTGAGGGTGGGCTTGCGGGGCTTAGTCGAGAATATTCCTTCGTCTTCTCTTGTCTCCCATGTGCCGATAGAGTGTGGAATTGCGTGCTTTCCTCCTGCCCAGTCGCGTAACAGGATTTTGCCGTTTACATTTATGGTTTCCATGGGAATGTAGACAAGAAGGTCGTTCTGCATTGCGGGCTTCACGATGGGGGTGCGCATGTTCTGGCGTATCTCGTCGTTGGTGAGTGCTCTGTTCCAGATGCGTATCTCGTCGATTCCACCGTCCCAGCACTGGTTGTCGCCTGTGCGTCCGAACTCTAAATCACCGAATCCAGAAAGGCCTGAACATGTGGATGAGTTCAACTGTCCTCTCTTGATGCCGTTTACATAGAGGGTGAGTATGTTGGAGTCGATGACAATGGCTATGTGATACCATTTGGTGGTGCTGGCAAATATATTGCTTATGTCGAGACGGTTCTCCTTGTTGTTGTCCCATCCTACGGTAAGTGTTCCGTTTGAGTTGTTGTGGAAGAGGAATTTACCCCAACCCGGACCGATCTGGTGGCTGTAGTTCGCATTGTTTGTGCTGAGTATGCAGAACTCGATTGTGGCTTTGTCAACAGATTTGGGGAAGACATTGGGGACAGTGAGTCCTCCTCTGTAGAACATTGTCACTTTGTTGGTGTCGTGTGAGGGGAGTTCCTTCATCAATACTGCCTTGTTCGAGGGGGTTGACTCCATCTTGTATTTGCCTGCCTGATATATGGCTTTTACAGTGAAGGGACCCTCAGCAGTGTTGTCGACTGTGAATTCCTTTTCCTCGGCCGACAGTTGTGCTATAATTGTTTCCTTGTCGTAAATGTTGTATCCTGTAAGTGTGAGACTCGATGTGCGGGGTGCATCCCAAGATAGCTTGCCGTTGTTTAATGTGAGGTTTGTTGCAGGGTAGAACTGTTCGCCGGGAACTATCACGCTGATGATTGTTTCGCGGACACTGTCGACTATCTCTACATTTGTTTCGGCGAAAGGTATTTCCAATCCTTCATTCTCGATTTCGTAGTTGATGATGGATGCTTTGTGGATGTGTCCCTTTCCTATGGAACCCTCTTTTGTTCTTACAATGAAGAAGTATTTGAGGGGTTTTGTACGGTCTGCTTTCGCTGTGAGGTCGGTAAGGTCGTATCCGAACTCCATGGGCTCGTGGTGCATTCCGTCTGCCCAGCGTCCGAGCATGGGTACTTCGGGTGCGGGGTTGGCGCCCAATGTGTTGCCGTGGTTAAGGAAGTGGTCGAAACCTACGCTTATGTCGGGCTTTGTGGCGTTGAGATCCTCAGAAACGCCTGCACTGAGTGATATTTCGCTGCGGTGGGTGTAGTCCATAAGCAGTTTAATAGTGCGCAAAGGACGGTAGTCTTTGCGTATGATGTGTGCGCCGGGAGTCCATACCATTGAGTTCTTGCCCACTGCATAGCAATATTTGTAGGGGCAGTATATGAAGCCTTTGTTCTCCCAGCCGTTACCCCATGAGTTGGCGATAATCCATGCGCCTACTTCGTTTTCGGCTACTTCGCCTATGTTACCGTCTCCGTCAAGGTCGAACTCTATGCGGTCGTCGTATCCGCAGATGGTTACTGCGTGGTTGTATACATCGCCCCATGCCTTTACATATTTCTTGCCGTTTACACCGGCTGCCTTGTTGGCGTCGGTGGTGGGGATTGACCCCCATGTACCGTATGCGGCTACTCCGATACCGGCAACACCTCCTCCGTGCATGGTCTCATCGCCACTGTGGTTGTAGAGCCACTCTTTGAGCTCGCGCTGACCTTCGGCTGTGTTGGTGGGGGCAAAGGTTATGTCGTGTGCTACTTTGTTCCACATGGCGCTGTACCATTTGTCGTAGCCTTGCATCCAGCCGTAGTCGGGGTCGTCGTGTGTCTGGGCACCGAAGAGTCGGCTGTAGGTGCGACCGCCGTATGTGGGTACATTGGGTACACCAACGGTTTGTACTAAACCTTCGGCTGTGACGGGCTGATAGGCGAGCAACCATGTGAAGTGTGTGGGGTACTGGTTCTCGGGCTGTGATGCGTCGAGGTCGCGGTAGCAGCACATTTCATGGGTGAACATATAGCCGATGCTCTGTGCCGAGCCACAAGAACCACCATCCTGGTTGAAGATGGGGGGGAAGTATTTGCTCTCGCCGTTGTAGACATATGGCGGCAGCTTTATTTTTCCCTGTTTTGCGCGTGCCTTGCGGCGTGCCACATACTCGGCAGGCTGTGGCTTGGGCGTTTCGTCGTACTTGAAATCGGGGAAGACGCTGCGGTCTACCTTGATTACTTTGCCGTCGGGCAAGGTGTAATCTTCGATCTGTGCCGTTGCAAAGAGTGCCGACACAAGGCATAATGCCATAAGTAGAATCTTTTTCATTGTATTGTTGTTGAAAATATTGTGCGATGAATAGTTGCGGTTTTTGCCAATGTACTTATACGTTGCAAAAATAATTGTTTTTTTGGTAAATTCATAATAAAATAGTAATAGCTTCTGTAGAAAATATGCTTTGTTCGTTATGGATGGAGGTTTACCTGCATTCACTTGCGGGAGGTTCTATAAATTGGTAATCTAAAGATAGTGCAACTCCCCAATCTTTTCATTGAAAAAGTGTACACTAACTGCGCGGATTCGTTGGAAAAAATGTAGTCAAAACCATGAATGTCCGGTATACGTATTTAAGTCGTTTAAAATTCAATATTTAAGTGGCTACAAGCCCCCATTCTTTATTAAGACAAAGTTAGGTCTATGATTGGAACTCCCTCGCCCTGCTAAGCCTCACAAGCTCGGCACTCCCCCCGTCCCTTCGAGTTTGCAACGCGAAGTATTGAGTATAAGCATCTGTGATGCGCTTAAAATAATACCTATTATGAATCTATGTACTTCAGTCTTCGTTTATGTATGTTCTTGGATTATATTAGCGCATTGTAAATGCTGATACTCAAAGCATCCGCATTGCAAATGCGGATGGACAGGATAAAAAAATACCAAACACTAATAATTATAAATGATTATGCGATATTATACCTAAAAAGTACAACCCCATCCTTCAATGGATAAAAAACTATTCTAAAAAGTTCCTGCCCTTAAAGGGGAGGTGGATTCAAAAAACAAAGTTTTTTGAAGACGGAGGGGTTTTCCTCGCGTAGTATGGTTTATTGTAGTACGATGGGTTAAGAACCCCCTCCGAACTTTTTTCTCGGAAAAAAGTTCTCGTCCCCCTTTAAGAGGGACAGCTTTTTTTAAGTTTCTTATTTTGAAGAGATTAGCGAAATATAAAAACTGAAAGATGTGTCCAAAGATTAGCTTAAAGTGGGACAACTTTTCAAGTTACTTATTTCCACCGACATTGCAATGCAACGTTGCATTTTAGGTAATAAGTTTGATAATCATTAATTATAAATCAAGCTGAGGTGAACACAAATATAAGTGTTCACCTCAGCTTGATTATCTATTGCATGAATTTTATTGAGAAGCGGTGCATTCCGTCGGCGAAGCTGTACTCTACTTTTGTGCCGTATCTCTCGGCTATGGAGCTTACGAGTGGCAAGCCGAGTCCGGTGCTGTCGCTGTTGCCCTTGTGGTAGAAGCGCTCGAAGATGCGTGAGGCATCGAGCGGCTCTTTGCCGCTGTTTGCCACTGAGAGGGTGTTGCCGTCGATGGATACTTTTACACATCCTCCGTTGCTGTTGTGCACGAAACTGTTTTTCAGCAGGTTGCCTATGAGTGTGGTGGCGAGTGATTCGTTCATCATTACAATGAATTTCTCGGGAAGTTCTGTCTTGCAAAATATTCCCCGCTCGGCGTAAATTTCGCAGTAGGTCTCCATGCTTTCGCGTATGATGGCTGCGACATCTACTTCGGTTGTTTCGGGGAACTGTCCGTTCTCTATCTTCGACAGCAGAAGCAGTGTGCGGTTGAGGCGTACAAGACGCGAGAGGGATTGCCGCATCTTTATTATCTCTGTCATCTGTTCTTCGCTCAGTGTGTCGCTGTTCATGAGCCATTCGAGGCGGGCACCCAGGATGGCGAGCGGAGTCTGGAGTTCGTGCGAGGCGTTGCCTATGAAGCTGTTCTGCCTGTCGAAGTAGTATTCGGCACGTTCCATTGCTTTCTGTACTGCGTCGTTGAGTTTGCGGAATTCCACTACTGTGGTTGTGTCGGTGAAATTTGTGCTTTTTGTGCCGGGGCGGTATTTGTCGAGGCGTTTGAGCAGGGTGTAGAGCGGGCGCATATTCAGGTAGTAGACTATGGATACGACTGCCAGTATTGTGAGCATGAGCACTGCGTAGAGCCCGAGTATGTTGTAGGCTACGGTTTCGAGCAGGTCTTTGCGCTCGAAGGTGGGGGTTGCTACCTGCAATTCGTAGTGCTGTCCTTCGCCATCGCGGTATATGGTCTTTAGTACGCGGGCGGGCTCGGTCTCTTCCTTTTCGGGTATGTAGACCATTTCGTCGTAGAAGGTTATCTGTGGGTTGTTCCTTACGTATTCTTCGCTGACGGGGACGATGGAGTAGCTGTTGTTGGAGCCGTTGTCGGGTTGTGGCAGGGGGGCGCCCACAAGTGCGCGGCGCATTATCAGCTGGGCATAGTCGCTGAGGGCATCGTCGGTCTCGTCGTTTATCTCGCCTACCATCCCGTAGTAGAAGAGCAACGACCATAGTGCCATCACGGGCAACAGTCCTATGGCGAGTGTCAGTATTACGCGGTGGAATAGTTTCATGGTTCGATGGGTTATTTCTCGGCAAGCTTGTAGCCGAATCCGTAGACGGCTTTTATGGTCAGGGTAGCTCCGGCTGCGTCAAGCTTCTTGCGCAGGTTCTTCACTTGTGCGTATATGAAGTCGAAGTTGTCGGCTGTGTCTATGTAGTCGCCCCACACCGACTCGGCGAGCAGTGCCTTGTCTACTATGTGGTTGGGGCGTTGCAGGAAGTAGAGCAGTATGTCGTACTCTTTCTTCAGCAGTGCAATCTCCTTGCCGCCGACATCTACGCTGCGCCCTGTGAGGTCGAGTGTGATGTTGCCGGCTTTCAGCTTGTTGCCGTCGGCATTTGCGCTGCGGCGCAGTATGCTCTTGATGCGTGCCGACAGCTCTGCCATGTAGAACGGTTTGGCGAGGTAGTCGTCGGCACCGAGGTCGAGTCCGGTTACTTTGTCGTCGAGCGAGTCGCGTGCCGATATTATTATTATGTGGTCGCGTTTCTTCAGTGATTTTATATGTTCGAGCAGGCGCAGTCCGTTGCCGTCGGGCAGCATTATGTCGAGCAGTATGCAGTCGTAGCTGTATCCGGCTATCTTGTCGTTGGCGTCGGAGTAGTTTGCTGCGGTCTCTACTATGTAGCCTTCGTTGAGCAGGCCGCGGGTTATAATTTCGCGCAAGGAGTCGTCGTCTTCTATAATCAGTATCTTCATAGTTGTTGTCTTTTTGCAAATTTTAAAGTTCCTGCCCTTAAAGGGGAGGTGGATTCAAAAACATATGTTTTTGAAGACGGAGGGGTTCTTCTTCGTTGCTTGTTTTATTGCATTCCGTTAGGTTTAGAACCCCCTCCGAGATTTTTTCCGTGGAAAAACTCTCTCGTCCCCCTTAACGAGGGACAGCTCTTTCAGTTTGTTTTGCGAAACAACTTCTAAAAGCTATTAACGCATTTTATTCATACAGATGGAAAATTCTCTCCATCATGCGCCATTTTTCGTCGGACGATGCCCCTTTCTCTGCAGCCTGGAACTCTGACATATAGTCCTCCCACTCCTGCTGTCGGGGCAGTGTGGAAAGACGTGCCATTGCGCTGTCCCAGTCAAAGTCGAGCGGTGTCTCCACTATCATGAAGAGGCGGGTGCCCACAAGGTATATCTCCATTTCGAGTATGCCTACTTGTCGTATGCCTTCGATTATCTCGCTCCATGCTTCGCCCTCGCTGTGTCGACGACGGTATTCGGCTATCAGCTCGGGGTTGTCCTTCAGGTCGAGTGTTTGGCAGAAGCGTTTTACGGGACCGTCGTATTGCTGTGTCTTGTAGCCTTTGTCTTTCATCATTCTGCTATTTCGAAGTCCAATTGTTTGCGTTCGAGGTTGGCGCGTACTATGCGTATGCGCAGCGGGTCGCCTATGGTGTATTTGCGGTGGTGGCGACGTCCTACAAGGCAGTAGTTGGCTTCGTCGTATTCGTAGTAGTCGTCTTCGAGGGTGCGCAGGGGTATCATTCCTTCGCATTTGTTCTCGATGATTTCGGCATATATGCCCCATTCGGTTACACCGCTTATCACTGCATCGAATTCTTCGTCGATGTGTTCGGTCATGAACTCCACCTGCTTGTATTTGATGCTGGCGCGTTCGGCATTGGCTGCCACCTGCTCCTGTGCAGAGCAGTGCTCGCAGAAGGTCTCGAACTTGGCTGCGTTTGCCGAGCGTGAACCTTGTGTGAGGTAGCGGTCGAGCAGGCGGTGTACCATCAGGTCGGGATAGCGGCGTATGGGTGAGGTGAAGTGGGTGTAGTATTTGAATGCAAGGCCGAAGTGTCCGATGTTCTGTGTGGAGTATTTGGCCTTCTGCATGGTGCGCAGGGAGATTTGTTCGATGACGTTCTGCTCTTTCTGTCCTTTGATGTCGCGCAGCAGGTTGTTGAGCGACGATGCTGTGTTGCCGCGTCCGGTGCCGCGCATCTTGTAGCCGAGCTTGGCAACGAAACGCGAGAGGACTGTGAGCTTCTCGAGGTCGGGCTGGTCGTGTACGCGGTAGACAAAGGTCTTTGGGGTGTTGTTGGCTGTCTTTTTGCCTATTGTCTCGGCTACGGTGCGGTTGGCGAGCAGCATGAACTCCTCAATGAGCTGGTGCGACTCGTTGCTCTCGGAGAAGTAGACCGATAACGGCTTCCCGTTCTCGTCGAGGCGGAAGTGTACCTCGGCTTGCTGGAAGTCTATGGCTCCCGAGGCGAAGCGTTTTTCGCGCATGGTCTGTGCCATGCGGTTGAGCAGGCCGAGCTCTTCGCTGTATTCGCCTTTGCCGGCGGTGAGTATCTCTTGCACCTCTTCGTAGGTAAAGCGGCGGTTGCTGCGTATGATGGTGCGGCAGATGCGTGCTTTTTTCACTTCGGCTTTGTCGTTCATGGTGAATACGACCGAGTAGGTGAGCTTGTCTTCGTCGGGGCGCAGTGAGCAGAGGTTGTTGCATAGCTTTTCGGGCAGCATGGGTATGGTGCGGTCTACAAGGTAGATGGAGGTGGCACGCTTGAATGCCTCTTTGTCGATGACGCTGCCTTCGGTTACGTAGTGCGACACGTCGGCTATGTGTACACCTATTTCCCAAAGTCCGTCCGAGAGGGGGCGCACCGACAGCGCGTCGTCGAAGTCCTTTGCGTCTTCGGGGTCTATGGTGAAGGTGGTTACCTCGCGGAAGTCCTCGCGGCGGGCAATCTCTTCTTTTGTTATCTCTGTCTGCAATTTGTTGGCTGCCGTCTCCACTGCGATGGGATATACGTATGGCAGACCAAACTCGGCGAGGATGGCATTCATCTCGGTGTCGTTGTCGCCTGTGGGGCCGAGCACGTCTATCACCTTGCCTATTGGGTTGCGGCTTTCGGCGGGCCATTCTGTGAGCTTGACGACTGCCTTGTCGCCCGATTTTCCGCCTTTGAGCTGGTCGCGGGGAATGAATATGTCGGTGTGCATCACTCGGCTTTCGGTCATCAGAAAAGCGTAGTGTTTCTGCACACGCAGTATGCCGACGAAGGTGTCGTGGGCGCGTTTGATTATCTCTATAATCTCGCCTTCACGTCCGCGTCCGCGACGGTGGGCATAGAGGGTTACGCGCACATAGTCGTCGTTGAGGGCATGGGCTGTCTTGTGGTCGGCGATTACTATCGGTTCGCTGTCGTCGTCGGGGTAGACGAGGTTGTATCCGTCGCTGCTGCGCTTGAATGTGCCGGTTACTATGGAGCTTTTGTTGGCAAGACGGTATCTGTTCATCGTCGGCTCAACAAGGTAGCCGTCGAAGACAAGGTCGTCGAGCAGACGCATGCAGAGGCCTTTTACTGAGGTCGATTTTATTCCTAATCCTGCGAATATGTCGCGGGCATTGAATGTGTCATCTTGATGACTGTTGAAAAAATCTATTAACAGTTCCAACAGTTGTTTCTTGGTTATGCGGTTGGATACCTTGTCTGCTTTCTTTGCCATAGCTTTAAATTTTAGGTTTCTTTATGTGCAAACGCATATACGCACGTTTACAATTGCAAAGAAAGCAAGTTTTTTGGAATATCGCCTATGTAGCCCTCTCCAAATTCAAATAAATAAGAATTTTTAAACATTCGCCTATTTGCAGCTTGCTACGAAATTTTATAATCGGAAATAAAGCTATATATTTGCAATCTTCTAAGAAGCTGTTTGAATTTTATTTCGGAATTATTTGAGAGGTATTTTGAGTAGATTTTCTTTGTTGTTTTGCAGGGAATAGCGGGCTATTTCCAAAAAATAAGAAAGAAAAGATGCCAAAATAGACTCAAATAAGCCGAAATGAACAGCGCAAATATAGAATTATTTTCTAATAAAATTCAAACAGCTTCTAAAAATTAGCATTTCTATGAAAAACACTACCATATCACTGTTGACACTCTACATGCAGCTGTGGCTGTATCAGTTGTTGGGGATAGCGATTTTTGCCGTTGCCCGTGTGGCGCATCTTGCAAACACGGTCTCCGCGGATACCTTGCTGCAACACAGCGACTCGCTCCCCCTTTTTCTGTGGAATGCCTGGCGCTTCGATGCGCAGGCAATAACATATATTTCGTTGCCGATGATTGTGGCGCTCCTGGCAGTGCCGTTCTTCAAGCGGCAGCAGGCAGTAGAGCGACTGAAGGGTGCAATGCGGTGGTACTTTGCCGTCATGTATGCAATATTGTCGGCAATTGTCTGTGCCGAATTTTTCTTCTTCGATAATTTCAGCAGCCGCTACAATGTGGTCTTTTTCGATTTCTTCGACGAGGGTCCGATAGGACTGTTGCAGACGATGGTGCAGGACTATCCTGTTTTCAGAATACTTGCGGCAATACTCTTTATCGCATTCCTGATATTCTGCGTCGGCAGATATATCGGACGTGTAGTCATCGGCAGGCGCGGCAGTGTGGGCAATCTTGCATCTGCGATAGTGGTGTGTCTGCTTATAGCGGGATTGACATTTGTCTTCATGCGTGGCTCTGTTACCCGATATACATTGCAGGTGGAGGCTTTTATGGTCTCTACCGACGACAATATAAACCAGGCGGTGCCAAATGCTATATATCTGCTGAAAAAGGCATACAAGGAGCGCAAGAACAGCTTTATGTTGCAGAGCGATGAGCATCTGTTGCGCAAGGCTGGGTTTGCCAATATCGACGAAGCGATAGAGGCTGCTGCGCTTGCACCGGTTGTGGGAAACGACAACAGGGAGAAGGTGGCAAATGCTATTTTTGACAAAGCCAAAGGTGTTGAAAAGAGTCCCAATGTGGTTGTGATACTCAACGAGAGCTGGAGCCGATTCCTGCTCGAAATGGATAAGGGCGAAAAGCTCGATCTGTTGTGCTCGCTGCGCAAGCATATTGCCGAGGATCTGCTTTTCGAGAATATCCAATCGGTGCGCAACGGAACGATATATTCCATAGTATTACTGTCCGGTAAACTTTAAGGTACTCCTAAAAATTTAGGGCTGACAACCTATTTGGTTTGTCAGCCCTTTTTGGTTATCTTTGAGTTACGACACTTAAAATATAACCATGGGCAAAAGTACAC
>SUXT01000002.1 GCA_015060835.1 Bacteroidales bacterium | reverse complement strand
TCAAGGATCGTCTCGCTTTCGTCGCGCTTGCCGTAGGGGGCGTTGCTTGTCGAAAGCGAGTGCAAAGGTACAGCTAATTTTTGAACTACAAAACTTTTTCGAAAGAAATTTTTTGAGAAATTTTTAAAGAATTGCAGATTTCTTTAATTTTCAACAAATTGGCTGTATAAAAAAATTTTCATCAACTTACCAATATTCTTTCAAGTTGCTGCGCTGTGAGCCCTAATTTGAATTTCCCCTTCTGCGCTACAGATATCGAGCCGGTCTCTTCGGAGACAATTATTGCTATGGCATCTGTCTCTTGAGAGACGGCAAGGGCAGCTCTGTGGCGCAGTCCGAGCTTTTTGGGAATATTCAATTCGTGTGAGACGGGCAAGATACACGAAGCAGCTTTCAACCTTCCACCCTGTACTATCAATGCTCCATCGTGCAGGGGTGAGTTCTTGAAGAATATATTTTCGACCAATCGCTGGTTGATATTTGCATCAATTCTTTCACCGGCCTCAAGATATTCATCGAGGCTCTCGTCGCGCTCAATCACTATGAGTGCACCCACTTTTTGCTGGCTCATACTCATGCAGGCCATCACTATGGGCAGCATGACTGCCATATCTTCCTTCTTCTCATTGTTTTTGGAAAACAGCGAAGATATGCGGCGGAAACGGTGGTGCGAGCCGAGGGTTTTAAAGAAACGACGTATCTCTTCCTGGAAGATAATTATCAGTGCCAATACTCCGACATTCATCATCTGGTCGAAAATCGAACCCAGAAGTCGCATTTCGAGCACCCGCGACACGAATATCCACAATACTATAAACACAAGGATTCCTGTAAATATATTTATGGAGCCGGATTCCTTCATCAGTTTGTATAGATAGTAAAGCAGCGCGGCCACCAGAAGAATATCCACAAAATCCATTATGGAAAAATCGAAAAACATACCTTTATAATATATTATTATGGTTCAACATAGTAAACACCTCAACCGCTTCGCGTGCCGCACGCACATCGTGCACGCGTAGCACTGAAGCACCTTTCATAAGCGCAACCGTATTGAGTACCGTCGTTCCGTTAAGCGCTTCATCCGGCGAGATACCGAGCAGACGAGTAATCATGGATTTACGCGATATGCCCACAAGAACAGGAGCGTCAAACATCGAAAACTCTTCAAGATGGGACATAAGAGTGTAATTCTGCTGCAAGGATTTTCCGAAGCCGAAACCCGGGTCTATCAGAATATCCTTCACACCTCGCTGTCTCAATTGCCACATTTTGTCGGCAAGATGCTTGAAAACCTCAGGGATAAAATCGCTATACAGAGGTTCATCGCCCGCAACACCCTTCGTATGCGTCAGCACATAAGGAACATTGAGTTCTGCAACGACATCGAGCATATCGTCATCCCAATCAAAGCCGGAGACATCATTGATTATGGCAGCCCCATACTCTGAAACAGAGACGCGGGCAACCTCGGCGCGGAATGTGTCTACCGAAAACACCGCATCCGGGAAATGCCGTTTCAACAGTTCAAAAGCGCGACTCACACGACGCAGTTCCTCTTCAGGCGAGATAAACTCCCCCGACGGACGGGTAGAGCAACCGCCGACATCTATAATATCTACCCCCTCCTCCATCATCGTGGCACAACGACGCAGCAACAACTGCTCACCGTCAGCACGCGAATCGGCAAAGAAGGAATCGGGAGTAACATTCACCACCCCCATGACCAACGGACACTCCATCGTCAGCAGACGCCCGTTCACATTAATACTATAAGGAGAAACGACACCCATGCTTTTAAAATTAGAATTGCAAACTTACACAAAAATCGTCTAAAATTAGTAAGTTTGCGACAAAAATACAACACATGAGAACAACAAAGGACTACGAATTGCAAACAGTATGCGGCGAACCGCTTCTGATACCGGTAGAAGAGGATGGTAAAAGCATCATCAACCTCGACGAAATTTCCGCCTATCTGTGGCAGAGAGCCGAGACCGCAGAAAACTTCACGCTCGAAACACTGATAGGATTCCTTATGGAGGAGTACGAAGTAGACGAAACCACTGCGCGCGAAGATTGCACAGATATCATAGAAGCATGGATAGAAATGGGTATCATTGCCGAATAGCCGCATAAGCACGGCGCCTGGCTTCGACAACAGTTTGTCAGCGCCGGTTGAGACAATCAAAATATTTCGGAAAGACCCCGAAAATTAAAATGTGATAAAAAAAAGACAATGACTCTATCATTATTTCAACAAAAAACGGCAATTTTACGATACTTATTTGTAACTTGCGCCACATGTTTAACCTTTAAAGAAGAACGATTATGATAGTAGGACTTCCAAAAGAGATAAAAAACAACGAAAATCGCGTAGCACTTACCCCGACAGGTGTAAAGGAACTTGTCGACAGAGGCCACACTGTATTTGTGCAGACAGCAGCCGGAGCCGGCAGCGGATTCCCCGACGATGAGTACCGCAATGCAGGTGCCGAAATACTCCCTACTATAGAAGAGGTATATGCAAAGGCAGAAATGATAGTAAAGGTAAAAGAGCCTATTGCCGCAGAATATGCACTTGTAAAGCCCGGACAACTGCTCTTCACTTACTTCCATTTTGCATCGGACGAAGCACTCACACAGGCTATGATAAAGAGCGGCGCCGTGTGTCTCGCCTACGAAACGGTGCAGTTGCCCGACCGCACACTTCCCCTGCTTATCCCCATGAGTGAAATTGCCGGTAAGATGGCCGCACAGGTAGCTGCACGCTATCTCGAAGCGCCACAAGGCGGCAAGGGTAAACTGATGGGAGGCGTTCCCGGAGTAAAGCCCGCCAAAGTGCTGGTACTTGGTGCAGGAATAGTAGGAACAAACGCAGCGGCTGTAGCCGCAGGCATGGGAGCCGACGTAACTATCACCGACATTTCACTGCCCCGCCTGCGCTACCTCGATCAAGTGCTGCCGGCAAATGTAAAGACACTCTGTTCGAGCAAAGGCGCCATCATCGAAGAACTGAAAAGCGCCGACGCTGTAATAGGTTCGGTACTTGTCCCCGGTGCCCGTTGTCCCCACCTTGTTACAAAAGATATGTTGCAATATATGCTCCCCGGCTCAGTGATGGTCGATGTAGCAATAGACCAGGGAGGTTGCTTCGAGACCTCGCACCCCACCACCCACAGCGAACCAACATATATGCTCGATGGCATACTGCACTATGCCGTAGCCAACATCCCGGGCGCAGTACCCTATAGCTCGACAATGGCACTAACGAATGCCACCCTCCCCTACGTGCTCAAACTCGCAGACAAGGGATGGAAGCAGGCATGCAAAGATGATGCAAGCCTCGCCAAGGGACTCAACATTGTAGAGGGCAAGATTACTTTCAAGGCCGTAGCCGATTACTACAGCCTGCCGTACGAACCGATAGAACTATAAATAATGAAGAAACTACTTATTTCACTTGCAGCGCTGACAATGACACTTACATTGTCGGCCAAAATCACTCTGCCAAAAGTGCTTGGCAGCAACATGGTTCTGCAACAGCAGAGCGAGGCCAACCTATGGGGAAAGGCCGAAGCCGACAAAAAGATAACCGTCAACGTATCGTGGGACAAGAAAAAGATTACCACACGCAGCGACAAGGATGGCAATTGGGCCATAAAGGTTGCCACCCCTGCTGCATCGTTCGACAAGCAGACAATAACCATCAGCGATGGCGAAAAGCTGACACTCGACAACATACTCATAGGCGATGTATGGGTGTGCGTGGGACAGAGCAACATGGAGATGCCCGTTCAGGGATATATGCACCAGCCGGTGGAAAATTCAATGACTTTCATCAGACGCGGAAGCGCAATGAAGGACAAGATACGTATGTTCACTGTGAAGAAGGCACGCTCCTACGACAAGGAGCTCGATGACTGCGTGGGCGAATGGCGTGAAGCTGCTCCGCAAAGCGTAGCAGAGACCTCAGCCGTAGCATACTTCTTCGCCCACGAACTATCATACGAAGTAAACTACCCAATAGGCTTGATAACCGCCGGTTGGGGAGGCTCACGCGTAGAGACATGGATGCCGCTGTCGGCATTGAGAGAAATCGTAAGCGAAGAGCAGATAAAGCACAAGCACACGCTTCACCCGCTTATTCCCTCGGAGCTCTACTGCGGCATGATAGCCCCCATCCGCAAATTCAACGCAAAAGGATTCCTTTGGTATCAGGGCGAAGCAAACTTGGGCTACCAGAGCCTCGACTATCTGGGCGACATCGACCACTACGACATAATGTTGGCGCGCATGGCGAAGCAGTGGCGCGAGGACTGGGGCGACAAAGAGAATAAAATGCCGTTCTACTATGTAATGATACCCCCCTACTACTACTGTCATTCGTACACCGACACCACATTGCCTCTATTCGTGGAGTGCCAGGAGCGTGCTATGGACATAATCCCCAACAGCGGCATGGCAAGCACCACAGACCTCGGTGACGCAACCTGCCTGCACCCCGCCAAGAAATTCGAGATAGGCGCACGCCTTGCTGCTTTGGCAATGGCACAGACATACGGTCGCAAGGGTTTCGAAGCAAAAGCGCCCCAATATGAGTCGCACGAAGTAAAGGAGGATGGCAAGGTTAAGATAAAGATGAAGAATGCCCCGCAGGGGCTTGCTCCGTGGAGCAACGTACCCGTAAAGGGCTTCGAACTTGCAGGCGAAGACCGCAAATTCCATCCTGCGGAAGCTCGCGTATGGGGAAGCATTGTTACCGTGTGGAGCAAGGATGTTCCCAAACCCGTAGCTGTGCGTTATGCTTTCCACAACGTACCCGGCGAGGTGAATTTGAAAAATCTTTATGACGTTCCTGCTATTCCCTTCCGCACCGACCGCTGGAATGATGTGAAGTAAAATTCAAAAAGTATCCAAATAATAAAAACTCTCCGATTATATTTTAAAATCGGAGAGTTTTTATTATTTGGAAGATTTATTACTTCTGTCTAATATATATATTCATCGGCACACCGGTGAAATTCCACTTTTCGCGTATCTTGTTCTCAAGGAAGCGCTTGTAGGGTTCCTTTACATACTGCGGCAGGTTGGCGAAGAATATGAACGATGGCACGCGCACATCGGGCAACTGCATGCAATATTTAATCTTGATGTATTTTCCTTTTGTTGAAGGGGGAGGATAGGCCTCTATCAGCGGCAACATCTCCTCGTTGAGCTTGGCTGTCGACACTCTGTTCTTTGAGTTGAGGTAGACCTCTTTGGCAAGTTCGAGCACCTTGAAGACGCGCTGCTTTGTTACGGCCGATGTGAATATGATGGGGAAATCGGTGAAAGGAGCCACACGTGCTCTGATGGAACTTTCGAAGAATTTCATCACCTTGTCGGACTTATCCTCAACAAGGTCCCATTTGTTCACAACTACCACAAGGCCCTTCTGGTTGCGCTGTATGATGGAGAAGATATTCAGATCCTGACTCTCTATTCCGCGGGTAGCGTCGAGCATGAGGATGCAGACATCGGAGTTCTCTATGGCACGTATCGAACGGAGCACCGAGTAGTATTCAATATCCTCGGATACCTTGTTCTTTTTTCTGATTCCGGCAGTGTCGACAAGGTAGAAGTCGAAGCCGTACTTGTTGTATCGGGTGAGGATGGAGTCGCGGGTGGTACCTGCTATATCCGTAACAATATTGCGATCGGTTCCGAGGAATACATTCACGATAGAACTTTTACCGGCATTGGGACGGCCTACTACTGCAAATTTGGGTATATTCTCCTCGGCTGTCTCTTCTGCGTCCTTGCGGAATTTGGCAACTACCGCGTCGAGCAGGTCGCCTGTGCCACTACCGTTTGCTGCCGAGATGCAGTACATTTCGTCGAGTCCCATTGCGTAGAATTCGGCTGCGTAATACTGTATGTCGTAGTTGTCGACCTTGTTGGCCACTACAATCACAGGTTTGTCGCTACGGCGGAGCATCGATGCCATTTCGCTGTCGAGGTCGGTGAGACCGTTCTGTGTGTCTACGACGAAGAGTATGACATCTGCTTCGTCCATTGCCATTGTTACCTGCTTTCTTATTTCGCCTTCGAATATGTCGTCGGAGTTTACTACCCAACCGCCTGTATCGACCAGCGAAAATTCCTTGCCGCCCCACAGACATTTGCCATACTGACGGTCGCGGGTGGTACCTGCTTCGTCCGAGATTATCGCTTGCTTGGTCTCGGTAAGGCGGTTGAAGAGGGTCGATTTTCCCACATTGGGACGGCCCACTATTGCTACCATGTTTGCCATAATTATCAGTCCTTTTGGTTATAACCGAACATACGCAATTTCTTGTCGGAATTGCGCCAGTCCTTGTTTACTTTCACAAGTAATTCTAAGTATATCTTCTTGTCGAAGAATTTTTCGAGCTCTTTACGGGCATCGGTGGCTACCTTTTTGAGGGCTGAGCCTTCGTGTCCGATGATGATGCCTTTCTGAGAATCGCGTTCCACGTATATGTTGGCACTTATGTATATGCTCTTTTCTGCCTCTTTGAAGAGTTCTACGGCGGCTTCTACCACGTAGGGTATCTCCTTGTCGTAGTGGAGCAGGATTTTCTCCCTTATTATTTCGGTTACAAAGAAGCGGGCCGGCTTGTCGGTCAGCTGGTCTTTGTCGAAATAGGGGGGTGAATCGGGCAGCAACTGCATGATTCTCTTGAGCACTACATCCACGTTGAACTTTGCGAGGGCCGATATCGGGAGTATTTCAGCCTTCGGCAGGAGTGCATGGAGCTGTTCCACGCGCTTGGTGAGTTCAGCCTGGTTGCTCAGGTCTATCTTGTTTATAAGGACAAGCACCGGTACTTCGAGTTTATTGACCTCCTCGATGAATTCCAGATTCTTTTCGGGGGTCTCTACCATGTCAGTAACATAAAGAAGTACGTCGGCATCGCGCAGTGCCGAGCGAGAGAAGCGCAACATTGCTTCCTGCAGCTTGTAGTTGGGCTTGAGGACACCGGGGGTATCCGAAAAGACTATCTGTGCCTCGTCGGTATTGAGGATGCCCATTATACGGTGGCGGGTGGTCTGCGCCTTGAAAGTGGCGATGGAGATGCGCTCGCCTACGAGTAGGTTCATCAGTGTGGATTTTCCTACGTTGGGGTTGCCTACGATGTTTACAAAACCTGCTTTGTGCATATTTCCTACTTTTTGTTTGTACCTAAGGGATTAGGTCTATTCTACGACAAAAAACGCACACAACACATACGGATGGTGCGTTTTTAGATTTATTCCTACATTACCGCTGTCAGCGGCCTCAGAACTTGTCTTTTCTGAATATTAAGCCTCTTTCTTCTCAACAGCGAGTTTGCCTCTGTAATAACCGCAAGCACCGCATACGGTGTGATATACATGCCATTCGCCGCAGTTGGGGCATATTGCAAGTGTAGGAGCTACTGCCTTGTCATTTGTTCTTCTCTTGGCAGTTCTTGTCTTTGACTGTCTTCTTTTAGGATGTGCCATTTTCTTAAGTTTTAATTATCTTCTTCTATTTGTAAATTCTTTAAACCATCCCATCTGGGATCCGTTGCTCTCTCTTCGGTAAATTCTTCTTCGTCGGGGTCGCGACGGGTATATTTCTGTAATTTACCGGACATTTCGGCATTGCATTTACCGGGAGCATGCACACGCTTTGTCGGCAATGCAAGGGCGATAAATTCGTAAAGATGCCATGCGAGGTTTATTTCACCCTCGTTTTCGGGTATCACTACAACATCGCCTTCGTCGGCGTATGTTTCGCCCAGTTTCACTTTCATGTTGTTGGTTGCTTCCACCTCTATCGGCAATTCGTCGAGGCATCTGTCGCACTGAACAACAACTGTCCCGGCGGTTGTAATTGTAAGGTCGTATACATCGCGGCGACACGCTACTTCTACAACTGCCTTTACTGTTCCTTTCTGAAACTCCTGACCATCGATATCCTCAAAAAACTTGTTATCGAGGTCGTACTCAACCTTGAAGGCGGATTGTTTCAACCCCCTAAGGTCTATTTTAAATTTATCAAAGCGTCCCATTCTTCCTTATAATCATCTACATTTATATTAATAATCACCACTGACAGGAGTTATTTGATTTTCACAAGATACCTTTGGATTTCATTGCTAAATTGTCAATAAAATCCATACAGAACCTAAATTGGGCACAAAGATAAGAATAAAATTCCAAGTAAATGCTCATATTTATATAAAAAAATCATTTTTTTAATTCTATTCTGAAAGTTGTCCCTCTGTTCAGCTCTGATTTTTTCACAAATATGCGTCCTTTATGGTATTGTTCCATGATTCTTTTCGCCAATGAGAGGCCAAGTCCCCAACCGCGTTTCTTGGTGGTGTAGCCGGGTTCGAAGACTGCATTGAACTTGGATTTCGGTATACCTTTGCCTGTGTCGCTGAGTTCTATGAATGCCTTCTCTTCGTTGTGAGCGACTTCTATGGTGATTGTTCCGGCGCCGTTCATGGCATCAATTGCATTCTTACATAGGTTTTCTACCACCCATTCCATCAATGGAGCATTGATGCGCACTTCGAGCGGACGCTTCGGGTAGTGGCAGATAAATTCTATTTTGCTGGAGCTGCGCCGTTTTATGTACTCCACTACCCTTTCGAGCAGTTCTATGAGATCTGCCACCTGAGGTTCGGGCATTGAGCCTATCTTGGAGAAGCGCTCGGCGATGGTACGCAGACGTGATACATCCTTTTCCATTTCGGGCAGGAGTTCTTCGGCCGGATACTTATCTTTCAGCACTTCGGTCCATGCCATAAGGGATGAAATTGGCGTTCCCAATTGATGTGCCGTCTCTTTGGAGAGACCGACCCATACTCTGTCCTGCTCGGCACGCTTGGAGCTGAGTATTGCTACAAGACAAACGAGGAAGAATATGACTGCTACTACGAGCTGCACATATGGGTAGTAGGCAAGTTGCGTCAGTATCAACGAGTCGGAATAGCAGACTTCGATATATTCGCCGGGAAGTTCCTTGCCCATATCTATACGGATAATATTACCGCTTTCGCGCATAGCCGAGACGAGGCGGTGCAATACGGCAAGAGTGTCGGCACCGGCATCGATGTCAATATTGCGATAGTTATTTATGGCGCCCTTGTTGTCGGTTACTATTACGGGGATGGTATTGTTGCCATCAAGCACTGTGAGTACCAGGCTGAGGTCGGTATTTTCATCGGCGCTGTTGAGTGTGCGCATTGCTGCTGCCCACACCTGCATTTTGCGCAACTCTTCTTGCTTAAGGTCTGCAACCAAGGCGTTGGAGACTATAAGGGAGACTGCTGCAATGATTGCCGCTCCTGCTATGAGCAATATTTTTATTTTGCGAAAGCTGTTTATCCACTGCATGACTTCTTGTTTTTCTTTTTAGGGAGGTTCTATAAATTAGTTAACATGATTGAAGTTGCTGTCACTCGCTGTGCAATCTGTGAACAAGTTCACATTGCGCTCGTTTAACCGCAACTTTCGTGGCGATTTTGAGTTTTATTTTTAGTAGATTTTTGATATTGGCGAAGGCGCGACGCGGGCACCGCAACTAAACAAATATCAATAAGATGCAAAAATAAAGCCAAAAGCGACCGAAACAGGGCTCATCCTACAAGGAATATAAAATGACTAAGAAACTCCCTTTAGTAAACGGCAAAAAAGAGCGGTTAGTATATTTAGCAAGGATTTTTATCTACTTTCGAGCAGTTCCTTCATTTGCCGAATTGTCTTTTTAGTAACAGGATGTTGCAGCATTGGGGCTATTTCGGCGAGCGGCTGAAGCACAAACATTCTTTCGTGCATGCGTGGATGGGGGATGGTCAAACGTTCGTCTTCCATTATTGTTGTGCCAAACAACAGAATGTCTATATCTATCGTACGGTCGCTGTATCCCGCAGAGGGGGTTGATTTTGCAAGACGCCCCAACTGACGCTCAATAGCCTCAGTGGTGTCAAGCAGTTCGTATGGAGAAATTGAGGCCGAAAAGTGTACGACCATATTGAGAAACGGATTGGGAGAGGTGAATCCCCACGGTTCCGTTTCTATTGTGGTTGATTGCGACAATGGCGCACCGAGAGCAGCCGACAGAAGCGCTATCGCCTCTCTTATCAGCTGCTCTCGGTTGCCCTGATTGCTGCCTAACCCTAAGTATATGTCGGTCGGGCGTTGCATATCATATAAGTTATCAGTCAATTATAAGCATGGCATCGCCATAGATACCGAAGCGGTAATCCTGCTTCAAGGCCTCGTTATAGGCATCCATTATAAGTTCGTATCCACCGAATGCGGCTGTAAGCATCAGCATGGTCGAATATGGGTTGTAGAAGTTGGCGATCATGCAGTTTGCTACCTGGAAGTTATATTCGGGGAAGATGAATTTGCTTGTCCAGCCATCGTACTCCTTGAGCATACCTCCAATAAGAGTGGCTGTTTCGAGCACCCTCTGAACAGATGTTCCTACGGCGCAGATTTTACGACCCTCGCTCTTAGCCTTGTTCACAAGGGCAACTGCTTCGCTGTCTACGCTTATAAGGTCGCTATCCATCTTATGTTTTGTGAGATCCTCTACATCTATTTCTCTGAAGCAACCAAGACCGATATGCATTGTTACGTATGCTGTATCGATACCTTTAATCTCCATGCGCTTCATGAGTTCACGGGTGAAGTGAAGGCTTGACACGGGAGCTGTAACCGAGCCCTCTTTCTTTGCGAAATAGGTCTGGAAGTTTACGAGATCTTCGGGTTCTTCCTTGCGCAGCGCCTTGAAGTCATCGGGGAGTGGTGCCACACCGAGCGAAAAGAGAGCCTTCTTGAATTCATCGTGGGGACCATCGTAAAGGAAGCGGAGTGTTCTTCCGCGCGAAGTGGTATTGTCAATAACTTCGGCTACCATCGAGTTGTCTTCGCCAAAATAGAGTTTGTTACCTATACGTATCTTACGTGCAGGGTCTACAAGCACATCCCACAAACGGAACTCTTCATTAAGTTCGCGCAGGAGGAATACTTCAATCTTGGCATTGGTCTTTTCTTTGTTGCCATAGAGACGCGCAGGAAAAACCTTGCTGTCATTCAGGACAAAGAGGTCTTTCTCATCAAAGTAATCTATTACATCTTTGAATACACGGTGTTCTATCTCTCCACTCTTGCGATGTACAACCATAAGACGAGACTCATCGCGACACGATACAGGGTGCAGGGCGATGCGGTCAGCGGGAAGTCTGAACTTGAATTGCGAAAGCTTCATTTCAGTCATGACTGTATATATTTTAAATGATTATTATTCGGTTATCTGTTTATCAAGCCATTCGGCAAAATCTTCGGGCTTTATGCAGTCCTCTATCTTGTATTCGCCTACGCGGGTACGGGTAAGGCGAGTAAGGTAAGCACCACTGCCGAGCGCTTCGCCGATGTCGCGTGCAAGCGAACGTATGTAGGTACCTTTGCCGCATACCACGCGAATGGTTGCCTGTGGCGGGGCGAAAGACAAAAGTTCTATTTCCTCTATTGTTACCTGTTTGGGAGCCAGTTCCATTTCGCTGCCTTGACGTGCGAGGTTGTAGGCACGTTCGCCATCCACCTTACATGCCGAATAGAGCGGCGGGCGCTGCGCTATTGTACCGGTAAACTGCTTCAGTGTTTCCACAAACATCTCCTCTGTTATGTGTTCATAGGGGTATGTTGCATCCACCGGATGTTCCTTGTCGTATGACGGAGTGGTTGCTCCCAGCATCAAGTCTGCTTCGTACTCTTTTGTATGGCGCTGAAGTTCCTCGATGCGTTTGGTGGCTTTGCCTGTGCATATTATAAGTACTCCGGTAGCAAGCGGGTCGAGTGTGCCGGCGTGTCCAACCTTGAAGCGTTTCACTTTAAAGCGCTTCGACAGATGGTAACGCACTTTGTTTACCAGATGGAACGATGTCCATGTATATGGTTTATAGAGTGCAAGTATTTCTCCTTCCTTAAAATCCATGCCCACTATACTATTGTAAGGTTATGTCCGGTAAGTAGCATTGCAAGTATCACTCCGCCAACTATTATTCTGTACCAGCCGAAGGCTTTGAAGCCGTACTTCGTAACAAAACTGATAAAGAATTTAATTGCAAGCATTGCTACAATAAAGGCTACGACATTTCCTACAACGAGGGTTGTCATATTGTCCATTATCATTTCTGTTCCTCCGGTCTTGAATATCTTATACACTTTGTAGAGTGTAGCAGCAAACATTGTGGGAACGGCAAGGAAGAACGAGAACTCCGCGGCTGCTTTGCGTGTAAGTTTCTGTGCCATACCTCCGACGATGGTTGCCATTGAACGCGACACACCGGGTATCATTGAGATACACTGGAACATACCAATCCAGAACGCGCGTTTCTCTGTGAGTTGTGTCTTCTCGCTGCCTTTATTGAATATCCTGTCGCAGAAGAGCATGAATATACCGCCGAGAATAAGGGTGATTGCCACCACTGTTACGCTCTCAAGCATGGCATCTATCATGTCGCTGAAGAGCAGTCCAAGCACTGCGGCAGGAATAAAGGCCACAAAAAGTTTCCAGTAGAAGTCGTACTTGTGAAGGAATTTCTTCAATGCAGATGCGCCTTCAGGGGCGGGTGTACGGTTCAGTTGAAAGAACCTTTTCCAATAGAGGACTACAACCGAGAGTATTGCTCCGAACTGTATGATGAATGTGAAAGCCTTCACAAATTCGGTACTCTCAACTCCCAACAGATTCTGCGTAATGATCATGTGGCCGGTAGAGGATACGGGAAGGAACTCCGTAAGTCCCTCGACTATGGCTATTACAATGGTTTCAAATATGGTCATTTTATTCTGTGTTTATGATTATTGTTCTTCTTTATTCTCGTCCTTTCTCTTTTTAGAGCTGTAAAGTATGGCATATATCACAAAGATAAAGCCAAAAAAACATACAGTGGGTGCCAATTTTATGCGGCGGAAACTGAATATATCCGGTTCGAAATGTGTTTCGGTAGAACCGGGACCGGCCATAAGCAGAAAACCGATGATAATGATTGCAAAACCTATCGCCAACAGCAGGTAGTTTGCTTTTTCGAATGCAAATTTTCTATTACTCATATTTTATTGTTTTTATTGTCAGATGAAATAAAGGTCATTGCCACGCATACGCAGGAACTGTTCCACGGAGATATATGCACAACTCACTGTCATTATTACCCCAAAGAGCAGCACCGCCACTGCCGTTGCAGCAAGGTACAAGGGAGGCAGCATGGTTATCACAGCAGGTTCATGCTGCATCAGCAGATAGAATATAGCCCCAAGCAATGCATCGGCAAGGAGACCCGACAGGAGCCCTATGCGCAGATTGTGCAATATAAACGGGCGACGTATGAAGCCCCATGATGCGCCCACCAGCTTCATGGTGTGCAGAAGGAAGCGACGGGAATATATTGCCAGCCTTACCGCATTACCTATAAGCGACCACGATATCAGCGTCAGAAGAATCATCATTGCAAACAGTGCAATGGCTATCTTTCTTATATTGTCGTTTACTATCTCTATAATCTCACGATGATAGACCACCTGAGAGACACGCTTATCCTTAAGCAGCTGTTGCTCTATACGCGCCATACTGTCGGGGTGGGCATATTCGTTTTTCAGAGCAAGGTCGATGGAGGGTTCATAAGGATTGTAACCTAAAAATTCCACCGGGTCGCAACCCAATTCTTTCTTCTGCTCTTCGAGTATCTGTGCGCCGGAAATATATTCCGTTTCTGCCACATATTTCTGTTTTTCGAGCTGTTTCTGGAATTTCAGCACTTCCGCTTCGTCGATACGGGAACTGACCACCACCGACATCTTCATATTACGACGCAAGTGGTCGGAGAGGCTGTGCGCCGACAAAAGCAGTGCACACATTGCACCCAACAGCAGAAGCACCAATGTCGTACTGCTGTACACGCTTATTGTCTGTATTTTAAACGGTTTACTCATGCTGCCTTTCTGAATACGTATATTATTGAACTGCTTGCACTCTTTTTGCTCCAAGATGCAAACCAACCGAAAAGCCCGTTGCACAAACCTCCGAGCAGCGGCATTTTCGAGCCCTTATATCGCTCGCTGAGCATAGATATGTAGAAGCCGTCGAAGGGCATGGTATATTGTCTTTCGAGTATAAACCCATGCTTGCGGCCCATCTTCATCATTGTGGAAGGCGAAAAATGCCACAGATGGCGCGGAACATCATACGCTGCCCAATGTTCGCGGTAACACTGTGCATCGTAGGAGGCGCTGTTGGGTACAGCGATAACTGCAATGCCGTTGCCATCGAGTATCTTGTATAGTTTGTCCCAAAAGCCGTTGATATCCTGAATATGCTCCATCACGTGCCATAAGGTTATGACATCAAATTCCTCATCGGCAAAATCATCGAGTGCCTCTACCGGCAACATCTCGAATGAGAACTTTTCCTTTGAATAGTTACGTGCCTGCTCGCTCTTCTCGATAGCCGCAACATCCCATCCGCGCTTCTGCATGGCACGCGCAAAATACCCTGTACCTGCACCATAATCGAGCAATCTTGTCTTTTCTGCATCCACAAGCGAATCTATCAATTGCGCCTTGCGGCGGAGCATTATGCTGCGCACAAGATGATAACAACGGTTCACAAAACCCTTGTCGGTGTCGCTATGCGATACATACGAAGGCGATTCGTAGTAGCGCCCTATAACCTTTTCATCAGGAACATTCTGCGTGAATGTAAACGAGCACTCCTCGCATCGGAATATTTCGAACTCCTCGCCTGTTGCAAACTGGTCTTTGCAAGAAAATTGCGGTTGCAGCCTGCTGCTTCCGCACAATGGACATTCAGTATGTGTTATATGTGTCATTTATGAAGAATCCGAATTTTTGAAAACAAAGGAGCAATACAGCCCCAAAAACATAGTTCACCTAATCTGGCTACAAAAGTACATTATTTAAAGCGAAATTATACCTTTTTCGCGAAGTTTTATCAAAAAAAATTGCAAACACCACTCTTTTTTCACTATTTTTGCCTTCTGAGAACCAAAATAAACACATAATGGCAAAATTAACCCGTTCAAGAAACAAAATAGTAGCAGGTGTATGCGCAGGCCTTGCCGAGCACTTCGGACTAAGCACGGGTGCAATGCGCATCGTATTCTGCATTCTTCTGTTCATCACATTCTCGGCCGCAGGTATAGCTTACCTCATATTGTGGTTCCTGCTCCCCGAGGGCAGGAATGCTGCCGAAAGCTACAAGGAGCGCATGCAGAACCGCCTGAACAAATAGCTCGCCAAGGTGCACGAAACAAGAGTACCCGGAAGAGAGCAATGCCACAAACTGCTTTCCGCAAGGGTACTTTTCATTTCAGACACAAAAGAGTTGCAGAATGCACAGAAAAGTAAGAAGATACATAGAAAAGAGACAACTTCTTGACGACGATGCCAAAGTATTGGTAGCACTGAGCGGCGGAGCCGATTCCGTCGCGCTCCTGCGCATACTCACACGCCTCGGGTACCACTGTACCGCCGCACACTGCAATTTCCATCTGCGCGGCGAAGAGAGCCTGCGCGACGAAGAGTTCGCAAGAGCACTTTGCAACAGATTAGGCATAAGGCTTACGGTTGCACAATTCGACACTGCCACATATGCCAAAGAGAAAAAAATCTCGATAGAAATGGCTGCGCGCGAACTACGCTACAGTTTTTTTGAAGAGACCGCAGTTGCAGAAGGGGCAACAGCCATCGCCGTCGCCCACCACCGCGACGACGTTGCCGAAACCATTCTGCTGAACCTCATACGCGGAACAGGCATAAGAGGATTGCACGGCATACAACCAAAGAACGGCAACATCATACGCCCCATGCTCTGTCTCGACCGCGCAGAAATAACAGCCTATCTTGAAAGCATCGGACAAGAGTACGTTACCGACAGTAGCAATCTAACCACCGATTACACACGCAACAAGATACGATTGGAGATACTCCCCTTGCTACGCACAATCAACCCATCGATTACCCACACCCTCGCCGAGACTGCCGAAAGAATAAGCGAAGCAGAAAAAGCCTATGACCGCGCAATATCCGACGGCAAGAGACGCATACTCGACAACAACTGCATAAATATTGCAGGCCTGCTCAACGAGCCCTCCCCCACCGCCCTGCTGCACGAAATTCTCACGCCGTTAGGCTTCAACGGACAACAAAGCACAGATATAATAGAACACATCTGTGGCACCAGCGGCAAAGAGTACAAAAGCCCTACACACACCTTGACAAGAGACAGGGAAAGGCTCATAATAACCCCTAACAACGACACCCCGCAAGCAGAGATACTCCTCACCGACAACGACACATACGCCACACCTCACGGCACACTGACAACCGCCCTTAGGACATACGACGGCACAATTGACAAAAGCCGCCACACGGCAACCCTTGACAATTCCAGACTGGAAAAACCACTTACCCTACGACCGGTACAGCGCGGTGACCGTTTCCGTCCTTTGGGAATGAAGGGAAGCAAACTTGTCAGCGACTACCTCACTGACCGCAAAAAGACGCTACCCGAAAAGCAACGGCAACTTGCAGTAGTCGACAGAAACAACAACATCGTGTGGCTTGTAGGCGAAAGACCTGCCGCTCCGTATGCCGTCACACCACAGACCACAGAAGTACTTATTCTCAAATGGAAAGAGCACATCTGAGAACAATCCGAACATAATCCGTTTTTCATAGTTTTACAGTAATGATGCCCGGCGCAGGTCGGGCATTATCAATTCGCATATACACGCAAAAAACAACAAAAACATCGTACATTTATAAATAAAACTTCAAAATAGGTGGTGGATTCATAAAAAAACTTTATTTTTGCTAATTGTAAAAGGTGAACAAGCACTGAAAATAAACAATTTATTAATTAAATAATTTAATATCAATTTATTATGTGGTTACTTAATTCTTCTGTGGGAAAAAAGGTAATTATGAGCGTTTCGGGTATAGCCCTCGTTCTCTTCCTTCTCTTCCACATGTCAATGAACTTGGTCGCTATCTTCAGCGGCGAAGCTTACAACATGATTTGTGAGTTCTTGGGAGCAAACTGGTACGCACTTGTTGCAACAGCAGGCCTTGCCGCTCTTGTAATCGTGCACTTTGTTTACGCTATCATCCTCACACTTCAGAACAAAAAGGCACGCGGTGGTCAGGCTTATGCCTACACAGCAAAACCCAAAGAGGTAGAATGGGCATCACAGAACATGTTCGTTCTTGGTGTAATCGTAATCTTGGGTATGGGCCTTCACCTTTACAACTTCTGGGCCGAAATGCAGCTCGTTGAGGTTATGCACATGTTGGGCGCAAATGTAGACGCTACACACGCTGCCGACGGTGTTTACCACATCAAGCAGACATTCTCTTGCCCCGTTTACACAGTCATCTACCTTGTATGGTTGGTTGCTCTTTGGTTCCACCTTACACACGGTTTCTGGAGCGCACTTCAGACACTCGGTTGGAACAACCAGGTATGGTTCGAGCGTTGGCGTTGCATCGGTAACGTAATCGTTACCATCATCATTGCAGGCTTTGCAGCAGTAGCCCTCATCTACGCTTTCTGCCCCTGCGCCGGTGGATGCTAATTTAATTATTCCGTATAAAATTTAAAAATAAGATATTATGGCTAAAATAAGTTCAGAAAAGCTGAATTCCAAAATCCCCGAAGGTCCTTTGGCCGAGAAGTGGACGAACTATAAGGCACATCAGAAATTGGTTAACCCCGCCAACAAACGTAACCTTGACATCATCGTTGTAGGTACAGGTCTTGCAGGTGCATCTGCAGCTGCTTCATTGGGCGCAATGGGTTTCAACGTACTTAACTTCTGTATCCAGGACTCTCCCCGTCGTGCTCACTCTATCGCAGCACAGGGAGGTATCAACGCAGCAAAGAACTATCAGAACGACGGCGACTCTGTTTACCGTCTTTTCTACGATACAATCAAGGGTGGTGACTACCGTGCACGCGAGGCTAACGTTCACCGTCTTGCCGAGGTTTCAGGCGCTATCATCGACCAGTGCGTAGCACAGTGTGTACCTTTCGCACGCGAATACGGCGGCTTGCTTGCCAACCGTTCATTCGGTGGTGCTCAGGTATCGCGTACATTCTATGCCCGCGGTCAGACCGGTCAGCAGCTCCTCCTCGGTGCATACTCAGCACTCAACTGCCAGATCAACCAGGGTAAAGTCAAGCTCTACACACGTTACGAGATGCTCGATGTTGTAATCATCGATGGTCGCGCACGCGGTATCATCGCACGCAACCTTGTAACAGGTAAAGTTGAGCGTTTCGCTGCTCATGCAGTGGTTATCGCTACCGGTGGTTACGGAAACACATACTTCCTTTCTACAAACGCTATGGGCAGCAACGGTTCTGCAGCATTGCAGTGCTACCGCAAAGGTGCTCTCTTCGCTAACCCCTGTTATGCACAGATTCACCCCACATGTATCCCCGTTCACGGCGACAAGCAGTCTAAACTGACACTTATGTCAGAGTCTCTCCGTAACGACGGCCGCATCTGGGTTCCCAAGAAATTGGAAGATGCAAAAGCACTTCAGGCAGGCAAGAAGAAGGCAAGCGACATTCCCGATGAGGACCGCGACTTCTACTTGGAGCGCCGTTATCCCGCATTCGGTAACCTCGTTCCCCGCGACGTTGCTTCACGTGCAGCAAAAGAGCGTTGCGACAAGGGCTTCGGTGTAAACAACACAGGTCTTGCAGTGTTCCTCGACTTCAAATATGCTATCCAGCGTCTCGGTAAAGAGGTTGTTAAGCAGCGTTACGGTAACCTCTTCGACATGTACGAGGAGATTACAGACGTAAGCCCTTACGAGGAGCCTATGATGATCTTCCCCGCTATCCACTACACAATGGGTGGTATCTGGGTAGACTACGAGCTTCAGACCTCAATCCCCGGTCTCTTCGCAATCGGTGAGGCCAACTTCTCTGACCACGGTGCAAACCGCCTCGGTGCTTCTGCTCTTATGCAGGGTCTTGCCGACGGTTACTTCGTGCTTCCCTACACAATGCAGAACTATCTCGCCGACCAGATTCAGGTTAAACGCTTCAGCACTGATGCTCCTGAGTTCGTTGAGGCAGAGAAAGCAGTCAACGAGAAGATTGCCAAACTTATGGCCATCAAGGGTAAGCGCAGCGTAGACTCTATCCACAAGGAGCTCGGTCATGTAATGTGGGAATATGTAGGTATGGCACGTACAAAGCAGTCTCTTGAGACAGCCATCGAAAAGCTCAAAGAGGTAGAAAAAACCTTCTGGAGCGACCTTCGCATCCCCGGTGCAGCCGACACATTGAACATAGAGCTTGAGAAGGCTCTCCGTCTGCTCGACTTCATCGAAATCGGTAAGCTCATGGCATACGACGCACTCAACCGCGAGGAGTCTTGCGGTGGTCACTTCCGCGAGGAGCATCAAACCGATGAGGGTGAGGCTAAACGTAACGACGAGGAATTCTCTTACGTAGCTTGCTGGCGCTACACAGGCGAAGGCAACGAGCCCGAACTCTTGAAAGAGGATCTCAACTATCAGTACATCAAGGTACAGCAGCGTAACTACAAGAACTAATTAAAAGGATAGTAACAATGGATAAAAATATAAGCTTTAATTTAAAAGTATGGCGTCAGAGAGGTCCTAAAGAGAAAGGTGCTTTTGAGACCTATCAGATGAAAGATATTCCCGGTGATACCTCATTCCTCGAAATGCTCGACATCCTTAACGAGCAGTTGGTGAACGAGGGTAAGGAGCCCATAGTATTCGACCACGACTGCCGCGAGGGTATCTGCGGTATGTGTTCGCTCTACGTTAACGGACACCCCCACGGTCCCGCAACAGGCGCAACAACCTGTCAGCTCTACATGCGTCGCTTCAAAGACGGTGATACAATCACAGTTGAGCCCTGGCGTTCGGCTGCGTTCCCCGTTATCCGCGACCTCATGGTTGACCGTACAGCATTCGACAAGATACAGCAGGCAGGCGGTTTTGTAACAATCAACACCGGCGGTATCCCCGACGCAAACGCAATTCCCATCGGCAAGGACATTGCCGAGGAGGCTATGGATGCAGCAGCCTGCATCGGTTGCGGTGCCTGCGTAGCAGCTTGTAAGAACGGTTCTGCAATGCTCTTCGTTTCTGCAAAGGTAAGCCAGTTTGCTCTCCTTCCCCAGGGTAAGGTTGAGGCTGCACGCCGTGCAAAGGCAATGGTTGCCAAGATGGACGAACTTGGATTCGGTAACTGTACAAACACCCGCGCTTGCGAGGCTGAGTGTCCCAAATGCGTTTCTATCAGCAACATCGCTCGCCTGAACCGCGAGTTCATCAAAGCTAAGCTTGCCGACTAACGGATAGTTTGCTTTAAACAAAAAAACAGCGACAGGAATCAAATTCTGTCGCTGTTTTTTTTGTTGTTGATAGCTTTATTGTGTATTATTTGTGTCCGGTAAATTTTTAATGATTATCAAATCATATTACCTAAAGTGTAATGTTGTTGGAATTAGTAACTTAAAAAGTTGTCCCTCTTTAAGGGGGACGAGAACTTTTTCTAAGTTCGGAGGGGGTTCTTAACCTATCGTATTGCAATAAACCGTACTACGCGAGGAAAACCCCTCCGTCTTCAAAAAACGAAGTTTTTTGATTGGCCTCGCAAAGCTCGGCACTCCTTCTATATAACAAAATGCTAAACCGTTGTGCTATAGAGTTTTTCGTTAAGCATATTCAATGTTCTTTTTTGTTATTTTCTATTCATTTTGAGGCGCCGCAATTCGGTACTTTGGGGAACTAAAGTTCCCGTCGTCGCAAACATTGCTTATTACGCAATGTCCCCTTTAAGGGCAGGAGCTCTTTTAATAAGCTTTTTTGCTGATATTTAAAAGCATAGCATATATTGATTTAAAATAAATGTGTCCAAAGATTAGCTTAAAGGGCAGGAACTTTTTAGAATAGTTTTTTATCCATTGAAGGATGGGGATGTACTTTTTAGGTATAATATCGCATAATCATAATTTATATTATGCTTATGTTTTGAACTCCTCCGTCTTCAAAAACAAGGTAAACAACTCTCCCTCTTGGATAAGCTAATCTTTGGACACATCTTTTAGCTTTTACACCTTTGCTAATCTCTTTTAAATAAGAAACTTTAAAAAAGCTATCCCTCTTAAGGGGGGGGCAACGCGGAATGTAGCGTTGCTTGCGACGACGGAATATTTAGAAACTGTTTGAATACGTTTATCGGACACCAATATCCAGAAATAAACATCAGAAAGCTCAACTCACTAAAAAAGCAGGAAGGGCTGTCATCACGACAGCCCTTCCCAAAGTGAGTAGGTTGTTTTAACCATCCATATAAACCAAGAACTTATTCTGCTTCTATGGTGATTGTAATTGTAGCAGGTTTCTGACCACCGATTTCACCCCAACGTGATGAAACGTTGATTGTTACCTTTGCTGTATAATCTTTAACGAATGCATATGCCATACCCTTATCAGTAAGACTTACTACGTTACCGTCAATCTTTATAAGACCCTCTGGATCTGTAAGTGTATATGTAGGAGCACTGAGGTAATAGATATCAAGAGGATTGCCATTGAAATCTTTTTTATCTTTTATTGTTTCACCATCCATCCACATTACCTTACCACGATTATCTTTCCATGTAAATCCGCTGTAAAGTTTGGCTGTATTAGTTTTGCTTACTTTGATATTGTCAATTCCATTAGTCCAGCTACCGCTCATGTTATCCACTGTTACCTTAGCTTTGTTAACATTGACTGTGTCTGTACCATAGTTAATCACAGATTTGAATACAAGGGCTGCATCTTTGTTATAATTGGGTGTCAATGTAACGATTGAACCTGATTTATCGTATGCTGCAGCGTCACCTTCTACAGTTACATTAAGAGCGCCTTCCATATCACGGACATCATCTCCCTTAACTTCATAATCGTCTGTGAAGAGGTTCTTCAAATCCATTTTAAGTTTAATGTATGAAGGCTTATCATAGTCGTCAAGTACAGGGATAAATCTTACTTCGCCGTCAACACCACCCTGCGCATTTGCTACGGGATTAGCCCAGAACAAATCGTTGTAGGGGAGTTTTGTATAGTAGCCTTTGTAGTTACTGTTGTAGTTGATAACAACAAGTACCTCCTTAACAATATTGTCCTTATCATCCTTCTTTACAATCTTGACAGCACCCTTTGATGTATATGCACCGGCAGGAACATTATAAGTAATTGTACCCGAGGACTCATTCCATGTAACAGCCAAATCTGTAAGTGCCAGGTCTGTGCTATCTTTTGCTGTAAAGGGCTCAAATTTCATTTTATTAAATTCGCCTTTTGCAATATTTGTTTTTCCATATATTATTGCCATCTCTTTATCAGTCAATTCTAAAGATTGAGCTATACCTCTCCATCCCTTTGAAATATTGAATGTAACAGGAACCTTACCATCTGTTGGACTATTCAGGATCATTACTTTAGATTCAAGAGTTACAGGAGCAAAATTAGCAAGAGGAGTGCTTACAATCACACTGTTTTCTGCACCGGTAACATTAGAAGCATCAATCTTTACACCCTCCTTGAATGTAACAACACCATTTTCGCTTATTGCAAGAAATTTCTTATCTTCATTTGTCTCAGCGAGCTTGTAAGAAATAGGGAGTTCGGGGATAATACCATCTGCATTCAAGAATGGAGTGGCTATATCAGCTTTATCGTTGATGATATATTTGATATCCTTAGAATAGTCTGTACTCTTCTGCTCTTCAGTGCCATTGAAATAGATCTCTCTCAAATCAGCACCTGCTGTAAATGAAAGAGAGGTAATAAGTGTTTTGGTTTTGGTAACCGCGAAGTAATCAGATGTAATATCTGTATTCTTATCCGCAGCACCCTCTACGTTCTTAGCTGTAACATTCAAGCATACAACATAGCAATCATCAAGATTTTCATCAGAAATACCTGTCGGTTTCACGGGGATTGTTACCTCACCGGTTGTCTCATTTGCTGTGATACCCTCAACATCTATTTCAAGAATAGAACCACCGGCACGAGTCAATCTCTGTCCCATAAAATTAAGGTCGTAATTCTCGACAAATGCTTTAGCCGCAGAAGCAGGAGCTACACGGAATACAAGCTTATTATTCTTTGACTCTGCTACGACTGAATCACCGGTATTTGCCGCATTTCTTACAGCGAGAGAATTGAAAGACACAAGACCGTTCAATACTTCAGATTTGCTCTGAGGAACAAATACTATGCTCTGAATCATAGCCTTGATACCCTCAATTTCAGCTCCGATAGCCTCCATTGACTCCTCTACTGCAGCGAATTTACCGGCAATTTCCTCTTTGTAAGAAGCAAGGTATTCCTCTATCTTAGCACCGAGATCAGCCTCTTTCACGAATTTATAGCTTGCAAGCTGCTCGGCAGAAACATAGTTTGCAAGAGCGCCACCGAGGTCGTCGATACCACCCATAGCCTCAGAGATGGCAGCTATCTTCGCGCTAAGAGCCTCGTTGCCTTTTTCGTCGTCATTTACAAGGGCTACAACAGCCTCCATTGCAGAAGCCTTGTAAGCCTCCAATGTTTCAAGACGCTTAACCGCAGCCTGGAAGTCGGCATCCTGCTTAGATACGTAGTTGTCGAACTTGGTGCTTACAGCAGCGATATCAGCTGTGAGCTTTGTATCGAGAGCACTGATTTTTGCAAGAAGGTCAGCCTTAACAGTATTGTCTACATAAGCCTTTACACCTGCAACAGCCTCTTCAAGAGTTGCATCAGCCTGCTCAGCTGTTACATAAGCTGCAAGTCTCATATCGAGAAGCGATACTATCTCTGTCTGCTTCATATATGCATTGAGAGCCTCGTCTACATAAGACTGCTTTGCAAATGCCTTGTCAGCCTCTTTCAACTCCTTGATGCTTGCGTTGATGTTTGCGAACTCTGCATCTGCTGCCTCAAGAGCGTCGAGACGTGACTTGATGCTTACGAGTTCTGCCAACTGGTTCTGTATAGCAACGATCTTTGTTGCGTTACCCTCAGCGAGCTCTTTTGCAGCCTTGAGTGTGTTCTCTGCCTCAGCGAGTTTGCTTGCGAGTTCACGCATAGACTCTGCTGTAGCTGCATTGTTAAGCTCTGCTGTGAGTTCCTCAACATCCTTCTGCAACTCTGCAATGCTCTTGCTTGAAGCAGCCTCTGCCGCTGCAAACTGAGCCTCGAGTGTAGCCAATTTTGCTTTGAGGTCGGCAACTGTCTCTGCGCTTGCAGCCTTACCAATCTCTACCTTAACGCTGTTGATCTCAGCTGTGAGAGCCTCTTTTACAGCCTGAACATTAGTCTTGACGCCATTAACCTCAGTTGTCAATGAAGCAACGTCCTTAACCAATGCCTCAACAGCACTTGCTTCTGCCTTTGTTGCGATTGCAGCCTGCAACTCTGTCGCCTTTACAAGAAGTTCGGCAACCTTTGCGTTGTCTGCTTTTTCGCCAATAGCAGCCACAAGTTCTGCTTTCATTGCCTCTACGTTAGCAGCATCTGCCTTTGCCGCAAGTGTAGCCTGCATTTCAGTAATTTTCACAAGCATTTCAGCAACTTTTGCCTCGTCTGCTTTTGTACCGATTGCAGCATTGAGTTCAGCTTTCAAAGCTTCAACAGTAGCAGCATCTGCCTTTGAAGCAAATGCGACCTGCAAGTCTGTTATTTTCTGTGTTACCTCTGCGATTTTTGCATTGTCAGCCTTACCTGCAAGTTCGGCAGCAAGTTGTGTCTTCAAGTTTTCAATAGTAGCTTCGATTGCAGCAGCATCTGCCTTTGCTGTCATTGCATTCTGCAAGTCTACCACCTTCTGAGAGATTTCTGCAGCAACGGCATTATCAACTTTACCTGCAATTGCAGTTGTCAATTCTGCCTTAAGCGCAGCTACTGCAGAATTAATGGCTTTTGACAACTCTGCAGTTGTAACCTCGCCATTCTTGTTTATGGCATCAATCTGTTCCTGCAGATTCTTAACCTCCTCATCGTAAGTTGTATTGTCATCCGAACAACCCACGAAAGCAGTAGATGCAAGAGCAAGTGTGCCATAAAGCATTACTTTTACAAATTTCTTCTTCATAAAATTTACTTTTAATGGTTTTGTGTATTAATAGAATAAGTATATATACATGACTGCTTATCAGTTACAACTGTGATAAATTCTGCGACAAATACATTCCATTTTTTCAATCGTTTTTTAACCAAACGTAGACCATTTATGGCTATATTTTGTTAACTTAGCGCTTCATTAAATGAAATTCTGTGCAAATATCAAACAAATATTTTAAATATCAAAACAAATGAGTGATTTTTCGCAAAAAAACATGGAAATAATTGAAAGAATACAGCAAATAATAGACCATGAAAAGCTAAACATATCTTCCTTTGCAAAGAAAATAGGAGTAGTAGACCAAACAATTAGAGGCATAGTTATTCAAAAACGCAACAAACCAGGGTACGATCTTATAGTAAAGATACTTCAAACATTTAATTGGGTAGACCCCGAATGGCTGATTTTAGGTAAAGGCGAGATACAAAAAGCCAACAAAGACATAGGAAGCAGCAAATACGACACAGCTTCATTGAAAGAGCTCATAGATTACTTAAAAGAAAAAGATGATAAAATAGAAAAACTGATTGAAGAGAAAACAGAGCTTAAAATAAAATACAACATGATAAAGAACGAAAAAATATAGTATAAAGCACTTTTCACCCACATCTGCCTTTGCAAACAAATACATATTATTACCTTTGTCGCAAATTGTGAACACAAAAATCGAACACCTATGGCTATAGACCTGCAAGTAGAGGGACTGACGAAAAGTTTCGGAGCACTCCTTCTATTCGAAAATATATCATTCTCTGTGGAGGAGCGACAGAGGATAGGACTCATCGCACGCAACGGCAAAGGCAAGAGCACACTGCTGAAGATAATCGCCGGCGGGGAGAACTACGACAGCGGAGCTATAATCTTCCGCAAAGATCTTAAAGTGGGGTATCTGGAACAGGAGCCGCACTTCGAGCCGGGGACCAAAGTCCTTGATGCCTGCCTGCGCCGCAACAGAGAAAAGGCTGCGGCCATTTCGCGCTACGAAAAGGCCATTGCCGGCGGCAACGAACAGGAGATACACGATGCGATGGAGGAGATGGAGCATCTGTCGGCGTGGGACTTCGAGACTAAAGTGAAGCAGGTGCTCTCACAGTTGAAGATAAACGACTTTGAGCAACGTGTAGAGACACTCTCCGGCGGACAGATGAAGCGCGTGGCGCTCGCATCGGTACTGCTCGAAGAGCCCGACCTTATGATACTCGACGAGCCTACCAACCATCTTGACATGGAGATGGTAGAGTGGTTGGAGGATTATCTTGCACGCCTGAATTGCAGTCTGCTGATGGTTACCCACGACCGCTATTTTCTCGACCGCGTCTGCAACGAGATTATAGAGATTGACGACAACCGTATCTATCGCTACAGGGGCAACTACAGCTATTTTCTACAAAAGCGCGAGGAGCGTCTCGAAAATGCCGAGGCTGAGGTGATGCGTGCACGCAACCTCATGCGCAAGGAGCTTGACTGGATGCGCCGCCAACCGCAGGCACGTGCCACAAAAGCAAAATACCGCATCGACGCCTTCTACAAACTGGAGGAGAAGGCTAAGGCTTTGCGCCACGATGCAAGTGTGTCGCTCGGCACAAACGCACGCTACATAGGAAAAAAGATATTCGAAATGCGTGCCCTCAACAAAAAGTTCGGCGACAGAGTTATAACAAAGGACTTCTATTACAATTTTGCACGATACGAGAAGCTGGGCATCGTAGGCAACAACGGAACAGGAAAATCGACATTCATAAAGATGCTACTCGGCCATGTAGCACACGACAGCGGCACAATAGAGGTGGGCGAGACGGTAAAATGGGGCTATTACAGTCAGGATGGAATTAAGTTCGACGACAACATGAAGGTCATCGATGCCGTAAAGGAGATTGCCGAAGTGATACACGTAGGAGGAAAGGCGCTGACTGCATCGCAATTCCTGCAACATTTTCTATTCTCACCTTCGAAGCAGCACGACTACATCTGCAAACTCAGCGGCGGCGAGAAGCGCAGGCTCTATCTGTGCACCGTACTTATGTCGGCCCCCAATTTCCTTGTGCTCGACGAGCCGACAAACGACCTTGACATCGACACACTGCAAGTGCTCGAAGAGTACCTTGCTGACTTCAAAGGCTGCGTAATTGTCGTAAGCCACGACAGATACTTCATGGACAAGGTTGTGGACCACATTTTTGTATTCAAGGGCGGCGGAGAGATAAAGGATTTTCCCGGCAACTACACCGACTACCGCGACTGGCGCGAGGAGGAGAAGGCCGCAGCCGCAAAAGAGAGCGCGACCGTCAAAAGCAAGGCTGCAAAAGAGAATAAGGATAACAGGAACAGCAGTACCGAAAAGCGCAAGCTCACATTCAAGGAGAAGAGGGAGTACGAGGAGCTTGAAAAGGAGATTGCCATGCTCGAAGAGGAGAAAAACCGTCTCGAAGCAGAGATGAGCAGCGGCACACTTTCGGGCAACGACCTTGTGGAAAAGTCAATGCGCACCGCAGAGATTATCGACCTGCTCGACGAAAAAGGTATGCGCTGGCTGGAGCTAAGCGAGTGGGCATAAATATCTGTCAATATACCTAAAAATTGCTATACAATAATTCGAACTCCCTCGCCCTGCGGGCACTCCATCTTAGCCAAGAGGGAGAGTATTTCCTTAAAATGATTATCAAATATATTACCTAATTGAACTGTTGTAGGAAATTAACGTTAATTCGATATTGGACACTCGATCCTTCAATAATTTATATAAACTCCTCCTCTTGGATAAGAGGACATTGCGTAATAAGCAATGTTTGCGACGACGGGAGCTTTAGCTCCCTAAAGGAGTGCCGAGCTTGCGAGGTCTATTCAACCGCAAAAGCGTTTGAAGACGGAGGAGTTTGAAACTTTTTGCTTGTATCTTCATTCGAACTCCCTCCCCCTTCGGGTACTCCCTCTTATCCAAGAGGGAGAGTTTTATTGATTAAAATTCAATGGTTTAAAGAGTTAAAACTATTCTTTTAGGTATAATATCGCATAATCATTTTCCTTAATTTTGCAATTTAAGCTCATCTTCTTAAATAAAAAGAGATTGTGGACGAGAATTGCTGTTTATACATTGCGCACAAGAAATCTGCGGAGTTCATCCTCAGCCATCCCCCTGCGGCGGGCATAATCGGCAAACTGTTCGTCGCTTATGCGCCCCACCGCAAAATAGCGTGAGGCTGGGTGGGCAAACATAAGCCCACAGACTGATGCATGAGGGTGCATTGCCCCACTTTCGGTGAGCGACACACCTATCTGTCCAAGTCCTATCAGGCGGTCGATTATAAAGATTACAGACTGGTCGGGAAGCGACGGATAGCCTACCGCCGGGCGTATGCCCTGATAAGGTTCCGCGCAAAGCTGCTGAGGAGTGAAATTCTCATCGGGCGAGTACCCCCAGAGTTCCTCTTCGCGCCGCACTTTGCTGTGGAGCAAGGAGGCAGCAGCTTCGGCCAGGCGGTCGCACAAAGTCTGCATGAGAAGATGGCGATAATCATCGCCTCTATATTTATCGCTAAAAGCACCGACTACAGAAGTAGCAAAAAGCCCTACCCTATCCTTTACGGGCGACACAAAATCGCTCAGACAAAGATTGGGCGCATCGGCAATATTATGTTGCTGACGGAGCAAGGGAAGCCGTTCACCATCAAGAATAATATTGTCGCCATCGCTATGGGCATCGCACAGACGAAATAGTGCACTTACCTCCTCATCTCCATTCGCATCAAGCAATTGTAAGGCATCATCTTTCAGTTGCAATGCTTCCGCACTATCCTGCCCGGAAAGTCTTATCCCCCATGCATGAAAAAGATAGCTCCAGTCGATATACGGCCGGAGCATTGATATTTTAAAAGAGAACAGTCTGCTTTTCATCGGTTGAACTTGAGTGCCTTGCCACGCACTTTATCGTTTACCACTCCATTGCTGTAGACACACTCGCCGTTCACCCATGTGCGCATAACCTTCCAATCGAATTGTTCACCCTCGAAAGGACTCCATCCACAGAGGCTGAGAACATCCTCTTCTGTAATTGTGTGGGGATTGCCGGGAGCAACAAGCACAAGGTCGGCATAATAGCCCTTGCGTATGTAACCGCGTTTGTCCACCTTGAAAAGGTCGGCGGGAGCGTGACACATCTTTTCCACTATCTGTTCGATGGTGAAGATACCCTCATCTACCATACGCAACATGGCGAGCAAAGAGAATTGCAACGAAGGCATTCCCGATGTTGCCTTAAGCGCACCGCCCTTCTTATCCTCGATAAGATGTGGGGCATGGTCGGTGCCGACAATGTCTATCTTTCCATTGCGCAGGCCCTCGCGCAGTGCATCGCGGTCTTTTTCGCTCTTTATCGCAGGGTTGCACTTGATGCGTGTGCCCAGACGCTCGTAGTCCTTGTCGCAGAAAGTAAGATGGGCAGGGGTAACCTCCGCTGTAATCTTCTTGCTTTCGAGTGATTCGGTTGTAAGAAGTTCAAGTTCGCGGCCGGTGCTTATGTGCATCACATGGAGCTGTTTGTCGTGTTTCTTTGCAAGAGCAACCGCGCGCTTCAATGAATTGTAGCAAGCCTCCTCGCTGCGTATCAGCGGATGATACTTCACATCAGGGTCATCGCCGTACATTTTCTTATATTCTACGGCATTGGCGTTTATTATGGCCGTATCCTCGCAGTGGACTGCGATGGGCATATTGGCCTTTGAGAAGACACCGTCAAGCGCATCGGCATCATCGACAAGCATATTGCCTGTGCTTGAACCCATGAAGAGCTTTATTCCGCACACTCTGTGGGGATTGAGCTTTTCGAACATATCGCTGTTGGAGTTTGTCGCGCCGAAGTAGAACGAATAGTTCACGCGACTCTCCTTTGCGGCACGCTTGTATTTGTCGTGCAGCGCTGTGATAGTAATTGTCATAGGGATGGTATTCGGCATCTCCATGAAGGATGTTACTCCGCCCGCAGCCGCCGCTCTCGACTCGCTGAGGATGGAAGCCTTGTGGGTGAGTCCCGGCTCGCGGAAGTGAACATGGTCGTCTATCACTCCCGGAATAAGATACATCCCGGTGCCGTCGATTGTCTCGTCGCATCTGCGGCAAGGCGATGCTCCACCGGTACATATTTCCACTATCTTCGAACCGTTGATTACTACGGAACCTATGGTTGATACTCCTTCGTTTACTATTGTTACGTTTGATATATGTGTACGCATGGAATAACTTTTTTAGGATGGTGCTACAACAAAAGTTGCCCTGCAAGCCGATTTCTGATTTCTTCTTGCCTGACAACTTTTACGGCATTGCACGCCTGACAAATTATTGGGGCAGGCTGCTGTTTATCTTTTGTGCAATTTCGGCAAACTCCTCTGCTGTGAGTTTCAGTTTGGGGTTTGTGAAAAGCATATCTTTCTCCGACTGCATGGGCACAAGGTGTATGTGGGCATGAGGAACCTCAAGACCAAGCACAGCCTGTCCCACCTTTACGCAGGGAAAAGCCTCTTTGATGGCTGTAGCCACCTTCTTTGCAAATATCTGCATTGCGCCTATCTCCTCGTCTGTAAGATCGAAGAAATAGTCTACCTCGCGCTTGGGGATTACAAGTGTGTGGCCCTTTGCAAGCGGGTTGATGTCGAGGAACGCAAAGAACTTGTCATCCTCTGCCACTTTGTAGCTCGGTATTTCACCTGCCACTATTCTGCTGAAAATTGATGCCATCAGATTGAGATATTTATAATTTCAAGGGAGATTTTACCTTGGGGAATGGTAATCTCTGCAACCTCGCCAACCTTCTTGCCAAGCAAACCTTTAGCAATGGGGGTGTTGATGGAGATTTTACCTTCGCGCAAGTTTGCTTCGCTCTCAGGAACGATGGTGTACGCCATCATTGCACCGGTCTTCACATTTTTCAGTTCAACCTTTGTGAGCACCTGCACACTATCTGTATTAAGTTTGCTGGTGTCTATGATTTTGGCATCGGCTATTATAAGCTTCAGCTCGTTAATTCTCATTTCGAGCAATCCTTGCGCCTCTTTTGCTGCATCGTATTCAGCGTTCTCCGAAAGGTCGCCTTTGTCGCGTGCTTCAGCAATCTGGCGTACAATTTCGGGGCGCTTGCCTTCCAACTCTTTTAAATCGGCTAACAATTTTTTGTAGCCCTCTTCGGACATGTAACTCATTTCTTTTTACTCTATATAAAAATTAGTAAAACAATGGATTCCGACAATCACTTGCCGGAACCCATCGATTCGTCATTGTGAGTGCAAATATAATGGCTTTTATTTCAAATTGCAACTAAAAAAGGTTTTTTTTATTTTTTAGGTAATTTTTATAACGACTACCCAAATATCGCACCTATTCCTTAAGCAACTTTTCTATTTCCAATGAAATATCATCTATCTGCTCGTCGCGCAGTACAATCTCGTTGGCCCTATTTATGAGGAAATAAGACGGAAGTTTATCCAGACGATAAAGCAGGATGTTAGGCGATGAACCGCCCTCGCCGTCGCGCACACATATCCACGGCAGATTGTCGGCCGATGTCTTCCAGAAGTGCTCGTTTGCATCCAGCGACACTTGATAGATTTCGAAGCCCTGATCCTTATATTTGTCGTACATTTCGCGCATCACCAATGAGTGGCCGCTCGTTCTTGTATCGCCGTAGAGAATGAAATCGAGCAGCACAACCTTACCTGCAAGCGAAGAGAGAGTGATGCTGTCACCATCCACATTTGGCAGTTTTATATCGAAAATCCCCGTAGCGGTCAACGACGACTCTTTTGCATCTATCGTGTCGGGCTGCACGGGACGTGTGCTCTGCATACCTTTCACTGCAATGCTATGGAGATTCTTTGCGCGTGGCGATTCGGGGTAACGGTTGCTCAAGGAGGTGGCTACCGCCGAGAAGCACTTGCTGTCGAAACGGTTGGCATTGGGGTTGAAGATAGTAATTCCGTTTGCCTGAATGAAAAGTGCATAGTATGCGCTTGCCTTGTCGGGCGAAGGAGCAATATACTGTTTAAAGATATTCTCTTTGAACTCCTTTACTACATTATATATTGCAGCGCGCGTTTCGGCGGGATCGCCTGTGCCATTCTTCGCAAGATGTTTAATCTGTGTCTCCAGCGCCTGGCGCAGAGCATTTATCTCCTGTATTTTGCGGCTTTCATCGGAATTTTCGACCACATAACTGCCGGCAAAATCCTTGCCGTTTATCGTAAGCGCGATTGTCTCTGTGCTGTCGACAGCTATGGTAATCGCACGACCGCCATTTTCTGTCTGCAGACGGTAGAAATCGTAGCTCTCAGGGGCAGGTTGTGTAAATTCAAACCTTCCGTCTGACTTTATTTTGACTGAATCGACTATAGTGCTATTGCTTATCCCCATATGCGAAAGATAGATACTCTTTCCTGCTGCATCGGACACAGAGCCTTTAATGGTGAACGAAGGCTTTTTGTCGCATGAAGAAAAAACTAACGAAATGATTGAAAATATGATAATAAAGCGGTTTTTCATTGGATAATGGTCTATTTTTGTGGCAAAGATAGTGGAAAGTGTTGAAATTTGTATATCTTTGCGAGATAATTTAGGAAAAATAGAAATATTTATAAAGATGAATGTTGTTACAAAAAATGTAGCATTGCCCGACGGACGCGTCATCACACTTGAGACCGGAAAGCTTGCAAAGCAGGCAGACGGAGCAGTGATGTTGCGCCTCGGTAACACTATGCTGCTGGCAACCGTGTGTGCAGCCAAAGATGCTGTCCCCGGAACAGATTTTATGCCTTTACAGGTAGAGTACAAAGAAAAATATGCTGCCTTCGGACGCTACCCCGGTGGTTTCACAAAACGCGAAGGCAAGGCATCAGACTACGAAATATTGACCTGCCGTTTGGTTGACAGAGCATTGCGCCCTCTCTTCCCCGACAACTATCATGCAGAGGTTTATGTAAACATCATCCTCTTCTCGGCAGACGGAGTAGACATGCCCGACTCTCTCGCAGGACTTGCAGCATCGGCTGCACTCGCAGTGTCGGACATCCCCTTCAACGGTCCCATTTCAGAAGTACGTGTAGCACGCATCGACGGTGAATTTGTAGTCAACCCCACATTCGCACAGCTCGAAAACGCAGACATGGACATCATGGTTGCAGCCACATACGATAACATTATGATGGTAGAGGGCGAAATGAAGGAGGTTTCCGAGAACGACCTGCTCGAAGCGATGAAGGTTGCCCACGAGGCTATCAAGGTTCACTGCAAGGCGCAGATGGAGTTGATGGAAGAGGTAGGCAAGACCGTAAAACGCGAATACTGCCACGAGGAGAACGACGAAGAGCTCCGCACAAAGGTACACGAGGAGTGCTATGCAAAGGCATACGAAATTGCTGCTGCCGGCAACCGCGACAAGCACGAGCGTGCCGAGGCATTCGATGCAATCAAGGAGGAGTTCAAGGCACAGTACACCGAAGAAGAACTTGAAGAGAAAGGCGCACTCATCGACCGTTACTACCACGATGTAGAGAAAGAGGCTATGCGTCGTTGCATCCTCGACGAGGGCAAGCGCCTCGACGGCCGCAAGACCACAGAGATTCGTCCCATCTGGTGCGAAGTAGGTTATCTTCCCGGCCCTCACGGTTCAGCTATCTTCACACGCGGTGAAACACAGTCGCTCACATCGGTAACACTTGGTACCAAACGCGACGAGAAGATTATCGACGACGTAATGACACAGGGAACAGACCGCTTCCTGTTGCACTATAATTTCCCTCCCTTCTCAACAGGCGAGGCACGTCCCCAGAGAGGTGTAGGCCGCCGCGAGATTGGCCACGGTAACCTTGCTTGCCGCGCACTCAAGAACATGGTACCTGCCGACTATCCCTACTGCGTACGCGTAGTTTCAGATATTCTCGAATCGAACGGTTCATCATCAATGGCTACAGTATGTGCAGGTACACTCGCACTGATGGATGCCGGTGTAAAAATCAAGAAACCAGTATCGGGTATCGCAATGGGTCTCATCAAGAACGCAGGCGAAGACAAATATGCCGTACTCAGCGACATTCTCGGCGACGAGGACCACTTGGGCGACATGGACTTCAAGGTAACAGGTACAGTTGACGGTATCACTGCCACACAGATGGACATCAAGGTTGACGGTCTCTCATTCGAGATTCTCGAAAAGGCACTCAACCAGGCACGCGAAGGCCGTATGCACATCCTCGGCAAGATTACCGAGTGCATCGCAGAGCCTCGTGCAGAGATGAAGCCTCACGCTCCCCGCATTGAGACAATACGCATCCCCAAAGAGTTCATCGGAGCAGTTATCGGCCCCGGTGGAAAGATCATTCAGGGTATGCAGGAGGAGACCGGTGCTACAATCTCTATCGAAGAGGTTGACGGCGAAGGTATCATCGAAATTGCAGCAAACAACGCAGCAAGCATCGAGGGTGCAATCTCCAAAATCCGCGCTATCGTTGCAATCCCCGAGGTTGGCGAAGTGTACGAAGGTATAGTACGCAGCGTAATGCCCTATGGTGCATTCGTTGAATTCATGGCAGGCAAGGATGGTCTTCTCCACATTTCGGAGATTGACTGGAAGCGTTTCGAAACAATCGAAGAGACAGGTCTCGCTGAAGGCGACAAGATTAAGGTCAAATTGCTTGAAATCGATCCCAAGACCGGCAAGTTCAAACTCTCACGCCGCGTGCTTCTCGAAAAGCCCGAAGGTTATGTAGAGCGCGAGCGTCGTCCCCGCCGCCCCCGCCCCGAGGCATAACAAATTACAATAATGACAAGAAATAAGGTTGCACGCTGTGCAACCTTATTTTTTTATCATTATATATAAACTAAACTACCAATTCTTACTCTTCACCAAGTGCTTTTGCCACAGCTACACGCGACTCGTTCATAAGATATTCTACATTCTCCTTACCCTTGCCTATGGGAGCAATAGGCTTCATCACTGTAAGCTCCAGAGGAGTCCAGTTCATGAAGATACCCTTCTTGGGAAGAAGTTCGAAAGAGCCTTTGATTGCCAAAGGAACTACCTCCAACTGTGCCATATCCGCTATGACGAATGCGCCCTTCTTGAACTCACCCAGACGACCGCTACGGGTACGTGTACCCTCGGCAAAAATTCCCAATGCCGTACCGCTCTTGAGGGTTTTGATTGCCTTCACAAAAATCTCTTTCTGGGGAGAAGAACGGTTTACGAAAATATGTCCGGTGTCGTAACACGCCTTTCCTACAAAAGGCAGCTTACGCAGCGAGTCCTTCATCATCCACTTGAAGTTGCGCCCTAAATAGCCGAACATCACAAAGACATCCCAGGCACCCTGATGGTTGGCGACAAAGACATAGTTCTTGCCGGGGTCGAGATTCTCGAGTCCCTTCACCTTCATAGGCAACAGGAATATGCGTATCATGAACTTCGCCCAAATGACAGCAGGATAATAATCGCCGCCCTTGACGGGGATATATTTACCGAAAAGACTGATGCTTATTCCGGTAAGCATTGTAGCAATACCCGCCAAAGGCCATGCTATAAGCTGGTAGAGCAGGTAAAATGGTCGTAATAATTTTTTCATAGTATCCGATTTCAGCTATGTGCTATATATAATTCTGTGCTTTCAGTTCCTCGGCAACCACAAGAAGCTCGTCGTACCACTCCTTACCGAAGCGTTCGATGAACGGTTGCTTCAGGAATTCGTAGACGCGGATGCCCTCGCGCTTGCCCTTGACCACGGCATGGCGGCACACATCCCATTTGTGGAAGTTTACCGAGACAAGGTCGCCCACCTTTCCGAGACGTGCCGGATAGAGGTAGCACGAAATGGGTTTACGCCAATGGAAGCGTCCTTCGTTGAATGCTTTCTCTATGAGACAAAGAGTGCAACCTTTGCTGTCGCAGGTGGCAAAGACGCAGTCCTTGCCGTTGACAATGGAGGTTACAAGATCACCGTCGGGGTCGTTGTAGACGACACCTTGCTCCTTGACAACAGCGACCGCCTCGCCGCGCATCTCCTTTTCTATCACAGGAAGTGCCTCTTCGAGTTTCTCTACCTCATCGAGAGCTACCGGAGCTCCTGCCTCGCCCTCCACACAGCAAATACCTTTGCAATGTGCAGGGTCGCAGCAGAAATACTCGGTAAATATCGAGAATGAGACGATTGTATCACCAATCTGTACCATTTCGCTTGTAGGTCTATTATTAGATAAGGGGTGTACCGCTCATGTCAGCAGGTGCCTGCAAGCCCATAATCTTGAGGATTGAGGGAGCAACGTCTGCGAGGATACCATCTTTTACAGTGGCGTTCTTGTCGTCAGTTACATAGACACAGGGAACGGGGTTCAAAGAGTGTGCTGTATTGGGTGAACCATCGGCATTAACTGCGTTGTCCGCGTTACCGTGGTCGGCAATGATGATTGAGTCGTAACCGTGGGCCTTTGCAGCCTCGATTACATCCTTAACGCAAGCGTCAACTGCAACAACAGCCTTTTCGATAGCCTCGTAAACACCTGTGTGGCCTACCATGTCGCCGTTGGCGAAGTTCACTACGATGAAGTCGTATTTCTCTGTAGCGATAGCCTCAACGAGTTTGTCCTTAACCTCGTATGCGCTCATTTCGGGCTGGAGGTCATATGTTGCCACTTTGGGAGAGGGAACAAGGATACGGTCCTCGTTGTCGTAGGGTGTCTCACGACCACCGTTGAAGAAGAATGTTACATGGGCATACTTCTCGGTCTCCGCAATGTGGAGCTGCTTCAGGCCCTGCTTTGCAACAAACTCGCCAAGTGTATTCTCTACATTCTCTTTGTCGAAGAGGATGTGTACGCCTGTGAATTTTGCATCGTAGGGAGTCATGCAGTAGTACTGCAATCCGGGGATTGTCTTCATGCCTGCATCGGGCATATCCTCCTGTGTGAGAACGATTGTAAGCTCCTTTGCACGGTCGTTGCGGTAGTTGAAGAAGATAACTGCATCGCCCTCGCCGATGCGTGCATCGTATGCTGTATTCACGATAGGCTTGATAAACTCGTCTGTTACGCCCTCAGCGTAAGACTCCTCTACTGCCTGAACCATATTGTCGGCTTTCTTGCCCTCACCGTCAACGAGAAGATCATAGGCAATCTTAACACGCTCCCAACGTTTGTCGCGGTCCATTGCATAGTAGCGGCCAATGATGGTAGCAACCTTCATGTCGCTCTTTACCATGTCTGCGATGAAGCCTGCACCGCTCTTGGGGTCGGTGTCGCGACCATCCATGAAGCAGTGAACGTATGTCTCTGCAACACCCTCGTCTACAGCCATTTTATACATTGCGTTGAGGTGCTCCAATGAGCTGTGTACGCCACCATCGGATGCAAGACCCATGAAGTGGAGTTTCTTGCCGTTCTCCTTAGCATAGCGTACAGCCGATACAAGTTCGGGGTTCTGACGGATGCTGCCGTCTGCAATTGCACGGTTGATTTTCAAAAGGTCCTGATAAACCACGCGGCCGCCACCGATATTCAAGTGACCAACCTCGCTGTTACCCATCTGTCCTGCGGGAAGACCAACATTCTCGCCGCTTGCCTGCAACTGTGAGTGGGGATAGGTCTGCATAAGATAATCCCAATAGGGAGTGGGAGTATTGAAAATAACATCACCTTTACCATTGTTACCGAGGCCCCAGCCATCCAAAATAACCAAAAGAGCTTTCTTTGTCATATGTGTATTTATTATTTGGTTGAATATTCTAAATCCACGCGAAGATACGAAAAAAGTTCGTACATACAGCCTGTGAAACGATAAATAAGTTGTCAAACCTGCAAACATTGTTTAAATATTGTAAACATCATACACAAAATGGAAAAAATCGGAAAAGTTCGGCTAAAAAAAGCTATCTTTGCGAATCGCGAAGACAGCGCAGCATCTGCGCACCAAGAACAAAAGCATCATGAAACATCCGTTGGATATATTCGGTTACTGCCCACGTTGCGGCAAAGAGGGATTCGCCATAAACGACTTCAAGTCGAAGCGATGTCCGGGTTGTGGATTCACACTCTATTTCAACGCAATAGCCGCAGCGGTTGCTGTCATTGTGAACAATAGGGGCGAATTGCTTGTTTCGCGCCGCGCCAAAGAGCCGGCAAAAGGTACACTCGACCTTCCCGGCGGATTCATCGACAGCTTCGAAACAGGCGAGGAGGGCATCGCACGCGAAGTGCTCGAAGAGAGCGGACTGCGGGTAACAGAGGTAAAATACCTCTTCTCGCTACCGAACACATACCTCTATTCGGGATTCGAAGAGCACACGCTCGACCTTTTCTTCCTCTGCCGCACAGCCGAAGGAGACACCCCCACCGCAGCCGACGATGTTGAAGAGTTGCTGTGGATACCCATTGAGAATATCAACCCCGAACTGTTCGGACTGCAGTCCATACGCAAGGGAATAACAATACTGAAAGAGAGAATAAAAGAGATAACAGAATAACATGAAAAAGGCACTATTATTGATAATGTTGTCGGGAATGGGGTTTGCAGCACAGGCCGCAGGCACCGTGCAGACCGACAGGCAGACAGCGCTCATAAGCGAATGTACACGTCTGCACAACGGCAAAGACTACAAGGCAGCACTCACACTGCTCGATAAGATAGATTACAGCACTCTAAGCACAACACAGTTACAGGAGGTATCCTATCTGAAGGCTGCTGCTACATTTGCCACCGGTCATAAGGCCGGCCGCGCACTCATACTGCAATACCTCGACGACTACCCCGAAAGCGCAAAGCGCGAGGCACTCTCGGCTTTAGTAGCTGAGTCGTACTACTACGACCGCAACTTTGAGGCAGCACTCAAATGGTACGACAATGCCGACATCAGCCGCCTCGAACCGGCCGACCGCGACCGCGCCGACCTCTACCAGGCTCTCGCCATGCAGGAGTGCGGACAAAACGAACAGGCAGTAAACATACTGAGCCGCCTGCGCCAGACAAGCAAATACCACAAGAACGATGCGATATTCCACCTTGCAGCCATTGACTTCTACAACAACCGTCTCGACCAGGCCTACAACGGATTCAAGTCAATAGAGATGGACGACAAATATTACCTTGAAGTCCCCTACTTCATAGGTTCCATATATGTAAAGCGCGGCGAATACATACGCGCCGAAAAACTCGCCAAAATGTATCTTGAGCACAACAGCGCACTTCCGCAGGCAATTCCCATGCAGCAAGTACTCGGAGCATCATACTTCGGACAGAAAAGATACTCCGAAGCCATCACCCCGCTGAAAAAGTACATCGAAGGAACAACCAAACCACAACGTATAGCCTTCTATCAGTTGGGACTCAGCTGTTTCCAGACCGGCAAATACCGCGATGCAATAGCCCCACTCGAAAAATCGACAGGACTTTCCGATGCACTCACACAGAATGCTTATCTGCATTTGGGAATCATCCACCTGAACTTCAATGACATAACAAAGGCACGTCTCGCATTTGAGCAGGCCTCCAATATGAACTACGACAGCCGCATACGCGAAGAGGCGCTCTACAACTACGCTCTCTGCATACACAGCGAGCGCTACTCACCCTTTGCCGAAAGCGTAAAGGTATTCGAGCGTTTCCTCAACGAATACCCCAATTCGCCCCACGCCACACAGGTGAGCAAATACCTTGTTGAGGTATATATGAACACACGCAGTTACGATGTTGCGCTGAAGTCCATAGAAAAGATACGCAAGCCATCGGCATCTATTCTCGAAGCCAAGCAGAAGGTTCTCTACCGTCTCGGCGTGCAGGCACTCATCGACAACAAAACAAAGACAGCCATCGACTACATGAACCGCTCGATCGAGTTGTCGAAATACAACAAACAGACATACAACGACGCACTCTACTGGCGCGGCGAAGCATACTACAGCCTCGGCGACTACGATGCAGCGGCCAAGAGCTATCAGGCAGCCATCGCCAACAGCGGCAGCAACAGTACAGCCGCTCTCTACGGGCTCGGATATGCCTGTTTCCAGAGAGAACAGTACAACGAGGCACTCACACACTTCAACCGCTACCTGCAATTGGTTCCCGCAAGCGAGAAACAGTTACGCGCCGATGCATACAACCGCGTGGGTGACTGCCACTTCTACAACCGCAACTACAATACTGCCGACCAGTATTACCGCAAATCGACAGAGACCGACAAGAGCTTTGGCGACTATGCGCTCTACCGCAGTGCCATCTCACAAGGACTCGGCAAAGACTATGCCGGCAAGGTAGAGACCCTGCGCCGACTCATCAGCAACTATCCGCAGAGCAACTACGCCGAACAGTCGTACTACGAAATGGGACGCGCCTACATAGAGCAGGAGAAGAATGCGCAGGCTGTAGAAGCCTTTGACGAACTCATCAAACGTTTCCCAAAAAGTTCACTCGCCCGCAAGGCCGCCACTGAGACCGCAATGATATACAACCAGAGCGGCAACGATGAAAAGGCTATTGCAGCATACAAGAAAATCATCACAGACTACCCGCTTAGCGAAGAGGCACAGATTGCAGCACAGGATCTAAAGAGCATATATGTCGACTTGGGCAAAGTGGACGAATATGCCGAATTTGCATCGAAGACACCCGGAATGCGCGCAGTGGAGAGCAGCGAACGCGACACACTCAGCTACATTGCCGCCGAAAAGATATACAGCCGTGGCGAAATTGCACAAGCCAAGAGTGCTTTCCAGAAATATCTCCAAAGCTACCCCGAAGGCTCGTTCATCCTCGACACCCACTACTATCTGGGCATCATCTATCTCAATCAGGATGCACCCGCCGATGCTCTGCTCCACTTCGGCAAAGTGATAGCCTTCCCCGACAACAAATACAGCGAGGAGGCAATGGCACACTCATCGGAGCTCTACTTCAAAGCCGGCAACTACAGCGAAGCGATGAAGCTCTACAAGCAGTTGATTGCAAAAACAGGCGACAACGAGCGCCGACAGGCCTGCCGCATCAATCTGTTGCGATGCGCTTATAAGCTGAAAGACAGCAACGAGGTAATATCGGCTGCCAACGAACTGCTTGCAAGCGGTAACCTGCAACCCGACATCGAGCGCGAAGTATATTACAGCCGTGCAAAGACCCTCATCCTCAACAACAAGGCAAACGACGCTGTAGGCGACCTGAAGAAACTCGCTACCGATACCCGTTCATTACAGGGTGCCGAAGCAAAATATTACCTTGCACAGATCTACTTCGACAACAAGAAGTACGATGAGTGCGAAAAAGAGGTACTCAACTACATAGAGGTAAGCACCCCCCACTCCTACTGGCTCGCACGCAGTTTCGTGCTTCTCTCCGATCTTTACATGAAACAGGACAGAAAAGCCGAAGCCAAGCAGTACCTGCTCACCCTCAAGAACAACTACAGCGGCAACGACAACATTGCAGGGCTCATAAAGGAGCGTCTCGACAAACTTGCCGCCGAAGAACAAGAGACAGTTGCACAATAAAACCCAAGAAAGAACAGAAAATGAAAAAGATAGCATTGACAACACTCGGAGCTATATTCGCTTCCCTAACATTCGCACAAACCGCCAAAGACACCCTCAACGCAGTGGTGAATGTAGAGAACGAATACAACCCCATCATAGTAAAAGCCACCAAACAGAGTTTCACACCACAGATAGAGCAGACAAGCGGCAACAAACCGCTCGACCTTGTATTTGCCCGCAAAGCAACCCCATTCGAGCAGTTCCTGAGCAACCGCGACCTCAGCAGCCTGCTCCCCGGACAACCTAAAGCATCCGACGGATACGCACGTCTGGGCTACGGCAACTGCAACAACACCGACCTCAAGGCAGCCTACACGCTTGCCACCGGCAAGAACAGCAAACTCGACATGTTCGCCTCGCTGACGGGATACAAATGCGACATCGAAGCACTGAAGAAGAACAGCCGCGACTGGGAATCGCGTTTCTACGACACATGGCTCACAGCCGATTACACACACAGTTTCGCTCCCCTCACAATGAAGATAAGCGGAGCGGTTAACAACAACGTGTTCAACTACCAGCCCGCAGGATTTGCCACCATTCTGTACACCGACAAGCAGCACAGCAACAACTACCGTCTGTCGGCAGACATCGAGTCGAACCTCGCAGGAGCAATATCCTACAAGGCAAATGCAGGGTATTCGCTCAATACCCGCAAATACTCCTCGGCTGCGGAAGATAGGATAAGCGAAAATCACTTTACCGCCGGCGGAGAATTTGCATACGAACTTACCGACGACCAATTGCGCAGTTTCGGAGTGGCAGCAGACCTCGACGCTTTCACATACAACAAGGCATTGAAGCCCATGGGGAACAAATATGACAACTACATTTCCGTACGCGCAAACCCCTTCATGAACTTCCGCTTCGAAGCATGGAAACTACGTTTGGGTATACACGCCGACATTCTCACAGCCAACGGTAAGAAGTTCTCAGTAGCCCCCGACATAAAATTCGAAGGCCCTATTACAGATGACCTCACATTCTACGCATCGGCAACAGGCGGCAACAGACTCAACACATTCACCACCATCAGCGAATTGTCGCCCTACTGGTGCTACCGCAACGACCAGCCACAGTACACTCCCACATACAATGTATTTGACATAGAGACAGGCGCGCGCATGAGCATAGGACAATTCGGTGCACAGTTCTATCTTGGTTACGACTACGAGAAAGACAACCTGCTGCCCACAGTATCATACAATAACAACTACAGCATGATATTCACAGATTTTGCGCAGGAGGAGACCCGCAGATACTATGCAGGGCTCAAAGCCACATTCGACCACGGGGGATGGCTCAATCTGTCGGCCGAAGCGCGATACAACAAATGGGACAGCGACGGCGATGAGAATCTGCTTATATTCACACCTATGATTGAGACAGGCATCAATGCACGCGCCCGTATCTGCGAAGGACTGTACGCCGGCATCAGCCACAAATTTGCACGCCACACAGAATGCAACGACGCCCGCATAAGAGACACCAACAATCTAAGCGCCGAAGTATTCTATCGCTTCAACAAGATGTTGCGTGCATACATACAAGGCGACAATCTCCTGAACAAGAATTATTACAGCTACGCAGGTTACCTGTCAAGAGGAGTTAACTTCACCGCAGGAGTGGAATGCAACTTCTAAACCGGAGATTCCGAAATATTAAAATATCGCGCTGCGGCGCGATATTTTTTTTATTATTTTCCATTATTACATAAAAAGTTAGTACCTTTGCACCGCTTTTTCGAAAAGCACCTTCAAAGAGAACAAAAAAAATCATTATACAAACAATCTAATCCACAAAAAAAACATGAAAAAAATCTTTTCATTCGTTGCGGCATCGGTACTCGCAGCAGGCATGATGACATCTTGCCAGCAGGCAGCAGAGCCCAACACACTTACAGAGGCAGAGAAAGCAGAAGGATGGCAGCTCCTTTTCGACGGTAAGACACTCGACGGCTGGCGCAGCTACAACCGCGACACACTCGCAGGCGGCTGGCACGTAGTAGAGGGTTGCATCCAGGCATCAGGCGAAGGAAGCGACGGCCACGGCTACATCGTTACAGACAAGAAATTCGCGAACTTCGAGCTCGTATGGGACTGGAAACTCACAAACGGCGGTAACAGCGGTATGCTCTACCACGTAGTTGAGCGTCCCCAGTTCAGCGTACCCTATGTAACAGCACCCGAGTACCAGCTTATCGACGTAGAGGGATGGGAGAAGAAGAACGCACCTGCCAAATTGGAAGACTGGCAGAAGATTGGCGTAGACTACGCTATGCACCTCCCCGACTACAGCAAGATGCACATCAACCCCGTAGGCGAATGGAACTCATCAAAGATTATATTCGACAACGGTCACGTAGAGCACTGGCTCAACGGCGAGAAAATCGTTGAATTCGAGGCTTGGACCGACGACTGGTTTGTAAGAAAGGCAAGCGGCAAGTGGACAATGGCACCTGAGTACGGTTTGTGCAACACAGGTCTTCTCTGCTTGCAGGACCACGGCGACCCCGCATCATTCCGCAACATCAAGATCAAGGAGCTTCCCGCTAAAGAGCGTGCCGCAGTTGCAATGTTCAACGGCAAGGATCTCGCAGGTTGGGATACATTCGGTGGCGTAAAGGCATCGGTTGACGCAGAGGGCAACCTCGTAGTCGAGAACGGCGACGAGAAGGTTGAGGGTTGCATTGCAACACGCAACTATCTCTACGACTTCGACTTCTCGGTTGACGTAAAGAGCGAGGGTAAGGATTGCGCTCCCATCTGGTTCCACGCATTCATCCCCAAGAAAAACAAAGAGTGGGGCGAGATTGCAGGTTGGAAGTTCGAAATCCCCGAAGAGAAACTTTCTCTCTTGAAGAAGGGCGTCTGGAACAACTTCCGCATCACAGTGAAAGAGGGTAAAGTAAACACATACATCAACGGCGAGGCTGTTGCAGAGTTCACAGATGAGAAACTCAACACAGTTCCCGGCCGTATCCTCATGCAGGTTAAAGAGGGCGCAGAGACAAAGGCTCTCTACAAGAACTTCAAGATTGCAAACATCTAATTTCACAGGCATACAGCAATCCCAAAGCAAAAGAGAGGCTGACCCAAAAGTTGAAGGACTTTGGCGTCAGCCTCTCTTTTTTCCTCTACAAAGGGCTTCACAAGGGAATCATCCTCATATTATTCCCATATCAATAAGGAACAAAAGCACAAACTTTCTATCAAAATTTCAATATTCAACATTTTCTTCTTACTTTTGCGCCCAAAAGCAGTAAGGCATAAAGAATCATGCAGAAAAATTTAGTAATAGTAGAGTCCCCCGCGAAAGCAAAAACCATAGAAAAATTTCTCGGAAAGGATTATAAGGTAATGTCCAGCTACGGACACATCTGCGACCTCAAGGAGAAAGAGTTCAGCATAAATACCGACACATTCGAACCCGAATACGAAATACCGGCAAACAAGCAGAAAGTAGTCAATGAGCTTAAAGCCGAAGTAAAGAAAGCGGAAATCGTATGGCTCGCATCCGATGAGGACCGCGAAGGAGAAGCTATCAGTTGGCACCTCTTCACAGTGCTTGGCCTGAAGCCCGAAAATACACGTCGCATCGTATTCCACGAAATTACAAAGAACGCAATACTCAGCGCCATTGAGAACCCGCGCGAAATAGACACCAACCTTGTATATGCACAGCAGGCCCGTCGCGTGCTCGACCGCATAGTTGGTTTCAAACTCTCGCCCGTTCTGTGGCGCAAGGTGAAACCCGCCCTCTCTGCCGGCCGTGTACAATCGGTAACCGTACGCCTTATTGTAGAACGCGAGCGCGAAATAAACCGCTTCGCTACAGAATCGAGCTACCGTGTAACAGCACAGTTCACCCCCGTGAACCCCGAAGACGGAGGCAGCACCATAGGCACAGAGCTGTCCGCACGCTTCAAAACACAGGAGGAGGCTAAAGCATTCCTCGAATCGTGCAAAGGTGCAACATTCACCATCGACGAGGTAAGTACCAAACCGCTGAAGAAATTTCCCGCTCCTCCCTTCACCACCTCCACATTGCAACAGGAGGCGGCACGCAAGTTGGGCCTGTCGGTAATGCAGACTATGAGAATAGCACAGAGCCTCTACGAATCGGGATATATAACCTACATGCGTACCGACTCGGTGAACCTCTCAAGCCTCTGCCTGAATTCCTGCAAAAAGGTAATAACCGAAAGCATTGGCGAAAAATATCTCAAGACACGTCAATACTCCACAAGTTCCAAAGGAGCACAGGAGGCACACGAAGCCATCCGCCCCACCTATATGGAGAACAGAACCATCGAAGGAACACAGACCGAAAAACGTCTCTACGAACTTATATGGAAACGCACAATAGCATCGCAGATGGCCGATGCACAGGTTGAAAAGACCACTGTCAACATTGCCATAAGCGACCACAAGGAGAGTTTCGTAGCCACAGGTGAAGTAACCCTCTTCGACGGATTCCTGCGCATCTACCGCGAATCGACCGATGACGAAACAAATGCCGAAACAAGGACACTTCCACCCGTACACATAGGCGAGGAACTCAGCACACAGGTAATTACCGCAACAGAGCGCTTCACACAGCACCCGCCCAGATACACCGAAGCAAGCCTCGTGCGCAAGCTCGAAGAACTGGGAATCGGGCGCCCCTCAACCTATGCTCCTACCATCAGCACAATACAACAGCGCGAATATGTGCTTCGCGGAGATAAACCCGGTACAGAACGCAGCTACACCCGTCTCACACTGAGCGACGGCAAGATATCCACATACGAAGAGACAGAAAAGGTAGGTGCTGAAAAGTCCAAGCTCATGCCCACAGACATAGGAATCGTAGTCAACGACTTCCTGCTTGAGAACTTCCCCGAAATAATGGACTACAACTTCACCGCCACTGTGGAAAAGGACTTCGACGCAATAGCCGAAGGCAACAAACAGTGGGTGGAGCCTATCAGCACATTCTACAACGGCTTCGACACCCTTGTAAGCAACACGTTGCAGGCAAAGAGCGAGCGTAAAGTGGGCGAAAGAGTGCTCGGCACAGATCCGGCAAGCGGGAAGCCCGTATCGGTGAAGATTGGACGCTTCGGCCCCATAGTACAAATAGGTACCTCAACCGACGAGGAGAAGCCCCGCTTCGCACAGATGAAGCCCGGACAGACACTCGAAACAATCACACTCGAAGAGGCACTCGAACTTTTCAGTCTACCCCGCACACTCGGCAATTTCGAAGGAAAAGAGGTTACGATAGGCGCCGGACGCTTCGGTCCCTACATCAAGCACAACAACATATACGTATCTCTCCCCAAGAGCCACGACCCGCTGACCGTATCACTCGAAGAGGCCACAGGACTGATTGAGGCGAAACGCAAAGCCGAAGCCGAGCGCATCATAAAGACATACGAACAGGAGCCCGCACTGCAAGTGCTCAACGGACGATTCGGCCCCTACATAGCATACAACGGCAAGAATTACAAACTGCCCAAGAGTGCAACCCCCGCGGAACTCACACTCGAAGAGTGTCTCGAAATAGTCAAGCAACAATCCGAGCGTGAACCTGCAACAACCAAAGGAAGCCGCAAATACACAAAGAAGAAACAAGGATAGAAAAATGACACGCATCATCCTCATAGGATTCATGGGTTCGGGCAAGACCACCCTCGGACGCGCCCTTGCCGCAGAGACAGGACTTACATTCATAGACCTCGACAACTATATAGAACTGCGCCACTGCAAAAGCATCAATCAGATATTTGCCGAGCGCGGCGAAGAGGGATTCCGCAAAATAGAGCAGAATCTGTTGCACGAAGTGTGCGAATTCGAAGATGTCATAATCTCTTCAGGCGGAGGCACACCCTGCTTCTTCGACAACATCGAATACATGAACCGTCAGGGAACAACAATATATCTTGAAGTTCCCCACGAAAGACTTCTCGAAAGGCTGATAATAGCCAAAAGCCGACGCCCGCTGTTGAAGGACAAAAGCAACGACGAGATAAGTACATTCATCGAAGAGCAGATGCAGAAACGCAGCCCCTTCTATTCGCAGGCTGCAAACACATTCACAGCCGACCGTTTGGAAGACAAAATACAGATAAAGGAATCGGTAGAAAAGTTCCGCAAGCAGTTCGGCATATAAGAAGAGGGTTGAGCCCTCATCGAATGACCTATACACACATAACGAAAACAAAAAAAGAATGAAAGAAAAGATAACGATTATAAAAGTAGGTGGAAAGATAGTAGAAGAGAATGAGACACTCATGCAGTTGCTCGACCTCTTCGCTGCAGTCGAAGGTCCCAAAGTGCTCATCCACGGTGGAGGACGCTCGGCTACCAAAATAGCCGCAAAGCTCGGAATAGAAAGCCGCATGATAGATGGCCGACGCGTAACAGACGCAGAGACACTGAAAGTGGTAACAATGGTCTACGGCGGTCTTGTGAACAAGAACATCGTAGCCGGCTTGCAGGCACGCGGTGTAAATGCCCTCGGCCTCACAGGTGCCGACTGCAACATAATACGCGCCCACAAACGCCCCGTAAAGGATATTGACTGGGGATACGTAGGCGATGTTGACGGAGCAGACGGAAAAATGCTCGCCGCCCTCATATCACAAGGCATTGTACCCATAGTAGCTCCATTGACACACGATGGCAAGGGGAATATGCTCAACATCAATGCCGACACCATGGCTGCCGAAACGGCAAAAGCTCTCGCCCCCTACTACGATGTAACACTCACATACTGCTTCGAATTCCCCGGAGTGATGCGCAACCCCGAAGACGAGACAAGCGTAATTCCGCAGATAACAACCGAATATTACAGCCGGCTAAAAGAGGAAGGCATAGTAAGCGGAGGTATGATTCCCAAAATAGACAACGCATTCGGTGCACTTAACGGTGGAGTAAGCAAAGTAATCATCACCCGTGCCGACTCAATCGATGGTGCTAAAGGTACACACATCATACTGTAAACAGCAATACATCCTATAACCGACAGACTCTCCATGGCGTGAGAGTCTGTCTGCTTTTAGCTAACACCCCTATGAGACAGTACAGAACAATAGAACACCACCCGCAGTACGGCGAACTGCACATTACCGTCAACCCGCGTGCACGCCGCATCCTATTGCGCGCAAAGGATGGAGTGATATCAATAACGCTTCCTCCGGCGGCAAAAAGAGAGGAGCTCGACCATGCACTTGCCATGTACGGCGAAAAGCTGTTGCGGCAATGCGATGAGAACAAGCCCGAAAAGATAACACCCGACTACAAGATAGAGACCCCCGGATTCACATTCGCTCTGCAACCCACCGAGAGAAAAGAGTTCTACATAAGATACAACGACACCCATACAACCTTGCTCTACCCCGCCGCCACACAGTTCGACAACGACGAGATGCAGGAGTGGCTGCGACGGGTGCGCATCACAGCCCTGCGCACAGTTGCCAAAAGAGTGCTCCCTGCCCGATTGAAGCAACTTGCCAACCGGTTCGGGTTCAGCTACAGCCGCGTAACGCTACGCGACAGCCACAGCTGCTGGGGCAGCTGCACCAACCGCAGAAGCATCAGCCTGAGCATATATCTGCAACTGCTTCCCCCTGAACTGAGCGACTATGTGCTGCTGCACGAACTGTGCCACACAATAGAGCTTAATCACAGCGACCGTTTCTGGGTACTGATGGACAAGGTAACTGACGGCAAAGCAAAGGCGCTCAGGGAGCAACTGAAAAAGCACAAGACCGATTTCTGAACGTCAAATGAATATTTCATTCCCTATTTATAGAAAAAAAAAAATCACAAAAAAGGTTTATTCAAAAAAAAATCACTACATTTGCACGTTATCACTAATCGGCAGATTGGAACAAATTAAAAACCAACATAATATTAACCCTAAAAAACATCCCTATGAGAAAATCTTTACTTCTCTCTTTGCTCATCACTATGATGGCATGTTTCGGAGTACAGGCGCAGTCATGGCAGTATGAATTGAAACTGACCTCAACTGACGCATCTGCCCGTAAAGTTATGGGTATGTACAATCAGGTAACCACTCCGGTCTACACACTGGACGAGGCTACAAGTACTATCCGTCTTACTGTCTTCTCTACAGAAAACGTAGACAAGAACTTCCCCAGCGGTTTCAGTAACAACTCATCAGCATTCCCCACATTCGCTCTTGGAGAGCTCCGTCTCTTCGACGGTGAAGGCAAGCAGGTTGAGCTTACAGCCGACATGATCACAACCAACGCTCTTGCTCTCAACGAGGGTTCAATCGACGCATTGGTTGACAACGACCCCAAAACACACTTCCACTCTACCTATTCCAAGGGTGAGGTACCCCAGGCTTATCACTACATCGAGATTGCTCTTACAGATGCTATGAGCAAATTCCAGTTGCAGTATGATACACGTTACTACTACTTCTTCACCGACCCCACACACATTGGTATAACAGGCGGTACAGAGGCATTGCCTTGGAAGGACGAGGAGTTCGTTGTTGGCGAGCAGGTAACATCAGTTGACGCTCTCCAGCCCAACAAGCTCTATGTTATCCGTGGTAACTACTTCGAGTTCACACGCACAGACGACGAGCGTACATTGCCCTCTTACGGTGAGGCATACTACCACTCTCCCATCGGTGCAGCTCTTACACCCTCATCAGCCAGCCTTATGTGGCTCGAGGATGCAGGCGAAGGCAAATACTTCATGCACTGGCTCAAATACAACCGCTACATCAAGAAGGGCGGTGAGATTGAGGCAGGTGCATACGTAGAGGCTACTGCAAATCCCTTGGAGGCTGCCGCTCTTGAGTTTGCTGAGTGCGACACAACAGATGGTGCTTTCATCATCACAAGCGACAACAACTATCTCGGCCAGCGCCGTTTCGTTAAGATGAGTTGGGTAAACAAGGATAACATGGCAGGCGAGACTTCAACCTACCACTATGCATGGAACATCTACGAGGCAAGCACAAACATGAGCTCTATCCAGCCCATGCTCGAGGCTACAATCGCCAAGGGTGAGAACTTCATGGCTATCCAGGGTGTTGCAAGCGAGGACGATGGCGAGTACGAGGCACTCTCTTCAGCTATAGCTGAGGCTAAGGCTGCTATTGCCGGTGGCGAAGCTACAGCCGACGAGCTTCTTGCAATGGATGCAACTCTCAATGAGTTCATCAATGCATACCGCATCACATACATCTACGTTCTTTCAGACTCTATCGACGCAATTGTCAGCAACGAAGAGCTCTTCTGCGGTTCCGAAGGCTGGGTAAACGGTTGCTACCCCGAAGGCTGGATCGAGACACTTACAGATGCAATGGACAAGGGCGGTATGGTTGCCGACAACCCCGTAAACTCAGCAAATGTTGAAGCTACCATCGATATGATGTGCAACACTCTCGCCCTCTTCTATGCAGCAGAGGTAAAGAACGTAGCACAGTTCCCCATCCACATCGAGGACGAGGCAGATGGTCTTACAGCAAGCGAGCAGGTAAACAACTCATGGGTATGGACATCACCTGTATACTACCTTGCAGAAGAGACAGACGTTCTCCGTATGACTGTATTCAAGAACTCATCAGGCGAGACAGAGTCTGGTACTCCCTTCTTCTGCCTCGGCGAATTGTACCTCTTCACAGCAGAGGGCGACACAATAGAGCTCCGCGAGGATATGCTTACAACAAACTCAATACAGGATGGCGACGGTGGCGGTCTTGCAGCAATAGTTGACAAAGATCACGGTTCATACTATCACGGTTGCTACAACCCCAACGAAACAAGTTTTGCTCCCGAGCAGGGTGTTTACGCATACATAGAGATAGCACTCGACGAGCCCGTCAACGCATTCTTCTTCAAGACAATAAGCCGCTCTAACACCAGCGACTACTACAAGCACACACCTCTCGACTACGCACTCACAGCCGGCACAACAATCGCATACAACGACCTCTTCCCCGACTTGTATCCTGTAACACAGGGCGAGCAGATTACAGACGCCTCTCAGGTTCAGGCAGGCGAGCTCTACCTGTTGTACGGTAACCTCGAGGTTGTAACAAACGGCTCAGAGGGTTCCGGTTACTACAACGGTGCATGGCAGAACGTAGGTACCGCTAACCCCGGCAGCGCTTCAATCGTTACATTCGAGGACGCCGGCGATGGTAAGCTCTACATGCGCAACATTTCAAACAACGCATACCTCAAGACTCCCGCAGGTTGGGAAGGTGCTTCTGTAACACACATCACAGCTGAGGCTGCTCCCTTGAGCATCATGAACAGCACCAACCTCGAGAAATCATTCAAGATCTACTACGAGGGTGTTATCACAGACCCCTCTGAAACAGCAGCAGGCGGCTATGGCAGTGAGGCTATCTTTGTAATGCAGGCATGGGCAGGCAACATCGGTATGTTCACAATCACCGACTGGGATTCTGACGACAAAGACGGTGAGTCTGACTGGTACATATACAAGGCTTCTGTTGAGAACTACGACAAGCTCAACCTTGAGGGAGCTATCGCATCTATCGAGTCTTACGGCATCGAATACGAAAATGCAGGCGAGGCTGTAGGTATGCTCAAGGCAGCTGCCATCGAGCCTATCGCAAAGGCTTACGCCAAGGCTGTTGCAGTATTGGAGAGCGGTGACGCTGCTGCAATGCAGAGCGCAACAACAGAGTTGCAGGCTGTAATCCAGACTGTACCTTCTGTTGAGACTGTAGAGCTCATCTCAGGCAACGACTACATCATCCGCAGTTCTAACAAGGAGTTCAAACAGTTCCACGGCGAAGACTGCAAACTCTCTATGTTTGTAGGTCCGGCAGACGGTTCAGGTGCTGACGCAAGTGCTGCCAACATGGTATACTTCAACTACGAGTATTCAATCAATGGAATGGATTCTTCTATATTCCACTGGACATTCACACAGGATACAATAGTTAACGAAGGTGAGGAAGCATGGGCTAAGTACACCATCAAGAACGTATACTACAACGAGTATATCGTTCCTGCATTCCCCAACGGTAAGAACATCACAACATCACCCTTCAGCAGCAACGACGCAGCTCCTCTTATCTACATGCGTCCCGGCTCACAGAAGATCGGCGACTGGACTCTTGTAGGTGTTGATGCATGGCATCAGCCCAGCTACCCCAGCTACTGCTACTTCGAGACACGTACCGGCGGTGGCCCTTACACAACATCAGGTGCTGCTCACTACGGCCGCGTTGCTACATGGAGCTACTCAGCCAACACCACACAGTGGCAGATTGTTCCTGTGGCTGTAGCTACATCAATCAACGACATCGTTGTTGACGAGCCCGCAGGTGAGGTAATCTCTACATCATACATCACTCCCGACGGTGTAACATCAAATGTTCCTGTCAAGGGTGTATGCATCATCAGAAGAGTATACGCTAACGGCGTAATCACTACTGAGAAAGAATTCATCAAGTAATTGATATAAACAAACTCTGAAATCGGGGTGCACTTCTTTAAAGAGGTGCACCCCGATTCTTTTTCGGTTTATGAAGATTTGCACAAAAAAACGGTACTATTTGAAACGCTTTTATATTGTTTAACAAACAGAGCCGCAACCGTTTCGGAACATTTGCACTATTTTTGTAGTATAAACACTACTAATGTAGGTTAACAAATACAATAATCATGGAATTTTTACCTAAGATAGACCGCTTCGAATTCGAAGTAGACAAGACAACCGTCGACAAACTCCACCGTATGCGCCCAAGCGCACTCTGCAACATGATGCTGTCGTGTGCCGGAAGACATGCCGACAGTCGTGGATTCGGCGCCACACGCAAACTCGGTTGGGTGATGGCACGCATGGTGCTTGACATAAAGAACATCCCCCTCGGAGGAGAGAAATTCACCATTGAGACATTTATCAAGAATGCTTATCGCGGATTCACCGACCGATGCCTCCGCGCCATCGACGAGAATGGCAATGAGCTTGCAGCCATGATGTGCACCTTTGCAATGATTGACCTCGACACCCGCGCACCGTTCGACTTCGACAGCGAATTCCACGATTGCTTCGTACACTACCTTACACCCGAGGAGCCTTTCAGCATCCCCAGAGTACCATCGCCCCGCAGATGCAATGTAGAGGGCATTGAAGGCGTACACCGCCGCATAAGATATAGCGATGTAGACATCAACGGACACATGAACAGCATACGCTACATAGACCACATTATGGATATTCTGCCGCTCGACTATCTTTACACACACGACTTCAGCCGCTTTGTGGTGGCCTATATGCAGGAGGCAAAGCCGGGCGAAGGTCTCAACTACTTCATGAAGGAGGTTGAAGACGACACCTATTATGTGCAGATTGCAAAGGACAGCGGCGAAGCCATCTGCCGTTGCGAAATGAGTTTTATGCCTCGTCCCGAGATTGAGGAGGAGTAGGCTTCGTGCCGTACCCCCCCCTTACATATCAACAATTAACATATAACAAAATTCCACCGCTTCGGATGCCATAAGGCGCGAAGCGGTGGAATTTTGTTTCTACAGACTGTGTGCAGACGTTACTGCTTTGAAGAGAGGTATCTCTCGGCCTCCATTGCAGCCTTGCAGCCGCTTGCCGCAGCTGTGATAGCCTGTCGGTAGTGAGGATCGGCAACATCGCCCGCGACAAAGACACCGGGAACTACTGTGCGCACCCCGCTCGCATCACCGGGAACAAAGTACCCTGTCTCGTCGGTTGCAAGATAACTCTTGAATATATCGCTGTTGGGTTTGTGGCCTATGGCAAGGAAGAAACCGTCGATGGCAACATCATAGTGTTTCTCGTCAGCCTCGCCTTTGCGTTTTACAAGGTGAACACCCTCAACCTTGTTTTTGCCGAAAAGTCCTTCGGTGTTATGCTCGAAAAGGACTTCAATCTTGGGGTTTGCCAATGTGCGATCCTGCATTGCCTTCGAAGCTCTCAGATAGGGTTTGCGGACGATGAGATATACCTTTGCTGCGAGCGATGCAAGGTAGTTGGCCTCTTCACAAGCTGTATCACCGCCGCCTACTACTGCCACAATCTTCTTGCGGAAGAAGAATCCGTCGCAAGTGGCACAAGCACTGACACCCTTACCCTGATATTTTGTCTCGTCTGCTATTCCGAGGTATTTTGCAGTAGCTCCTGTTGCAACAATCACAGTGTCGCACTCAATCACCTTACCATCGTCGAGAGTTACCTTGTAGGGAGTCTCCTCGAAGTCAACCTCAACCACACTGCCCGAACGTACATCGGCGCCGACATTCACTGCCTGTTTGCGCATATTGTCCATAAGTTCGAAGCCGGTTATCCCGTTGGGGAAGCCGGGAAAATTCTCTATGATAGTTGTCTGTGTGAGCTGACCGCCGGGTTGCAATCCCTCAATTACCACAGGTGAGAGGTTGGCACGTGCCGCATATATAGCAGCAGTGTAGCCCGAAGGGCCCGAACCTATTACCAAACATTTTACTCTTTCCATAATATCTTTATTTATATCTTATTTTTCATCGCATATCCACCACCTCGGCACCGGGAAAACTCTTTTCGCGGCAACGGAACTCCTTGTTCGTAAAGCGGCATTTGCCCTTATAGGAATCTACGGTTATATTTGCTGTACTGCCATTCTCATAGCTTACTACCAAACGCACAGGCAGTGAGTTCTGTTTATCCAACAACACTGTTACCCTCTTTATGTCGTTGCCACGTGCAATTTCTGTCATCGTAACAGCATTCTCTTTTGCCGTAGAGAGCTTACTGTCGATGGCACATTTGAATCCGTGTTTGTATAGTTCCATAAGGTGCACGGGTGAGAATGCGCGGGCATCATCGGCATTAGGCTCCGAGATGTAAATTTCATTGTTCTGTGCAAGGTAACTCCACTGAGTAGTACCGTCGCACCACAACTTCATACCGTCGGTAAGCAGCACATACTTCTCGCCATCCATCTTCAGTGTGCCTTTATCGTCAAAAATCTCTTCGCCCGAAGCATCGTTCATTATGATGGTGAAACCCATCTGCACGCCTGCGTCGGCTTTTATAGCAGAGACCGCCTTATCGAGCAGAGTCTCTGCCTTGCTGCCCTGCGCCATTGCCATACAAGGCAGCAACAGGGATAATATAGCAATGATATTTATTTTCATAGTTCGGGATTTAACAACTGTTTCAGTCTGAATTCAAGGTCTGTCTCGTCGGGACAAAGTACCTGACGGGGCTTTGCACCCTCCTGCTCTCCCACGATTCCCGCACGACACAACTGATCCATTATTCGTCCGGCGCGGTTGAAGCCTATATTGAATTTACGTTGCAACATTGATGTAGAGCCCTGCTGGTTTACCACCACATGAAGAGCAGCCTCGGCAAACAGCGGATCGAGACGCTCGCCGCTCATATCTCCGCCGCGCGATGCGCCACCGCCAGCCTCAACATCCGCCTCCTCAGGGTCGGGCAGATAGTAAGGAGCCGAATAGCCTTGCTGTGCAGATATATAGTCGCAAACACGCTCCACCTCCTTAGTCTCCACAAGAGCACACTGCACACGTACAGGGTCGTTGCCGGCAAGGAAGAGCATATCTCCGCGTCCCTGCAACTGGTTGGCACCTGTTCTTTCGAGTATGGTGCGCGAGTCGACTGCGGAAATCACGCGGAACGCCATACGGGCCGGGAAGTTGGCCTTGATGTTACCGGTAATGATGTTGGCTGTAGGACGCTGTGTGGCGATAATCATGTGTATACCTACCGCACGCGCCTTCTGTGCAATACGGGCGATGGGCAGTTCAATCTCCTTGCCCGCCTGCATCATCAGGTCGCCATACTCGTCTATTATAACAACAATGTAGGGCATGAAGCGGTGGCCCTTGGTGGGAAGAAGTTCGCGATTGAGGTACTTTTCATTATACTCCTTGAGCGAGCGCACGCGTGCATCCTGCAAAAGTTTGTAGCGGTTATCCATCTCCACACAGAGCGACTTCAGGGTGCGTACCACGCGATAGACATCGGTGATGATGGTCTCCTCCTCGCTCTCCAGCTTTGCAAGGAAGTGTTTTTCGAGTACCTTGTATAGGCTAAGCTCCACCATCTTGGGGTCGACCATCACAAACTTCAAGTATGCGGGGTGCATCTTGTAGAGCAACGAAGTGATTATCGCATTGAGACCTACCGACTTACCCATACCCGTAGCACCGGCTACAAGCAAGTGGGGCATCTTGGCAAGGTCCACCATGTATATCTCATTGGAGATTGTCTTTCCCAAAGCCAAAGGCAACTGCATTTCAGTCTCCTTGAACTTGCGGCTGTTTAGCAGGGATACCATAGGTACAATCTGCTTGTTGCTGTTGGGAACCTCTATTCCTATTGTACCCTTTCCGGGAATGGGGGCAATTATTCTGACGCAAAGGGCAGATAGAGACATGGCAATGTCATCCTCAAGACCTCTGATCTTGGCTATACGCACACCGGGAGCAGGTGTAATTTCGTAAAGCGTGATCGTAGGACCTACGGTAGCCTTTATGGAGCTTATCTGAATATCGAAATTTTTCAGCACCTCGACAATCTTGTCCTTGTTGGCTGTCTGCTCTTCCATGTTTATCGACTGCACAGGCGACTCATATTTATCGAGAAGATCGAGTGTTGGGCTCTTATAATAGCTCAGTTCATCCTTAGGATTGATGGGGGCAAGCATTTTGCCTCCTGTATCCTCCTCATCAGGCAGTTCAACATCAAAGCCCACCTCTTCTTTATCCTCAGAGAGAGAGGTTGAATTTTCATCAGAAGTCTCTTCAGGCTGCTGCTCCTGTTCATTATCCACCGTAAATTCTACGGTAAACTCCTTTTCCTGTTCTGCATGTTGTTCATCATCCTGCTCTGTGTCTTCTTCTGTCTCCTCCTCTTCATCATCTTCCACATCCTCCTCTATATCATCTTCATTTCCGTCAGCTTCGTCAGCTTCATCCTCGGCATCCTCCTCGTCGGCGGTTGCATCTTCGGCCGGCTCGACACTGTTGTCATCGGCTGATTTTGAAGGTTTGAGCTTGCCCACCTGCGACGCACCGAAGCAGAATGCCCTCTTTATCCAGATGATTGTGTTGCGGGTAACATATACCATAAAGAGCACAAGAGTTATCAACAGCAGCAACACCATACCCAACGGACCTATCTGGGACTCCAGCCACGCAGTTACATTGTCTCCATGATAGCCGCCCGGCGAGAGAAAACTGCCGGCCATGACCTCTCCGAAGACAAAGCTGAAGAATACAGAGCCCCACACAAGCCCGAACACCGAGCCCATGAACCACTTGAAAAGAGCCGGCTTGCGCCACTTTGTCAATCTTATGATAAGCGCCACCAGGAATGGGAACATCGCAAATGCCGCCCATCCGAAACAGCCGTTCATAAGGAAATATGCTATTCTTACCCCCAATGAACCTGTGCAGCCCTCAACACCGTTGTCTGTTGCTGCGAGGTCGACATTGGCACCCGGTTCAACCTGACTGTTGTCCGCTCCGCCTGAATTCACATACGACAGGAACGACGAGAAAAGGAACAACACCAATATTGCCAGAAGTGCAACTATCACAAAGCGCATCGTAGAGCCGGTTATATTCTCCTTCAAACGGGAAAAGAATCCCGCCTTGCTCTGTTTTTTACCCTTATTGTCTTTATTTTTTGCCATTATTTTATGAATATGTTCTATTGAAATTGAGTGAAAAAAGTCCGCAAATATATTATCTTGACCTATTTATTTGCCACCACCCAAAGGATGACAGCGAAACAATTTACAAAAATAGCATTTTTTCTTGAGAAGAGAAGAACGACTGCCACAAAGTTTTCAAATATTTGTTCCTTTCGCCACAATACTCTATATTCGCAGATAAGCACCGGAATTCAGACGACAGACTTACGTTTGACACACGATGAGACATCGGCTCTACAGCAAGACACCGAAGTTCCTGCTTAGACACAAGTAACCACATTTTCGCCCATACACAGTTTGAAATAGACAAAATTCAATTAACTTTGCTTTTTGATGAATCAACAGAGAATGGCAACAAAGAAAAACAAAGTACGCGAAATAAGGCTCGGCAAGATACGAGACAAACGCGGCAACCTTTCGGTTGTCGAGTCGGGGATGTCATTGCCATTCGAAATAAAGCGCACATATTGGGTGTACGATGTACCCGGAGGCGAAGCGCGACAAGGGCACGCCTATTACAAGAGCGAAGAATTCATCATCGCCCTGTCGGGAAGTTTCGACCTGCTTGTCGACGACGGCACCGCAAGCACCACCTACCACCTCGACCAATGCAGCAAAGGCATCTACATACCTGCCGGCACATGGCGCCATCTGCTGAACTTCGCAACAAACTCGATAGCGCTCATCATCACCTCCACAAAGTACAACCCCAAAGACTACATACGCGATTACGGACAATTCGTCGAATTTAAAAAGAGTAACCCATGAAAGAAGCAACCATAGATGACTGCCGCATAATAGAGCTTGGCCGCCACCACGGTTCGAAAGGCAACCTCACCGAAGTGGAAAATGGCAAGATAGCAGGCTTCGACACCGAACGGGTATTCTTCATATACGACATTCCCGGCGGAGCATCGCGCGGCGGACACGCCCACAAGACACTGCGCGAACTGATCATAGCCGCCTCGGGCAGTTTCGATGTCTACATAAACGACGGCACACGCGAAAGAACCTTCCACCTCAACCGCCCCTCACAGGCACTCCTGCTGTCGGCCGGTGTGTGGGAAGAACTAAGAAACTTCTCCAGCGGAGCCGTTGCACTTGTACTTGCATCAGAGCACTACGCACCTGAGGACTATATACGCAATTTCGACGAATTCATCGAATATAAACAGCAATGATACCCTACCTTCCCCTTAAAGAGATAACAGCCTCATACGAGCCCGAAATAACCGTCGCCCTGCAACAGATAGTAGAGTGCGGATGGTTCCTGCTCGGCGAAGAGTGTGCCTCATTCGAAAAAGAGTATGCCGCATACATCGGCAGCAGATACTGCATTGCCTGCGGCAACGGATACGACGCCCTATGGCTCATACTGCGCGCCTACCGCGAAGCGGGCGTCCTGCACGATGGCGACGAAGTAATAGTACCCGCAAACACCTTCATAGCCTCGGTGCTCGCAATCACCAACAACAATCTGACACCCATCTTTGCAGATGTCGACCCCACAACCTACCTTGTAGGCGAAAAGGAACTGCTCGAAGCTGTTACCCCCCGTACCAAAGCCTACATGATGGTACACCTCTACGGACAATGCGCATACAGCGACGCCATAGGCACATTCTGTCGCGAACGGGGAATAAAGATAATAGAGGACAACGCGCAGGCCCACGGTTCACAATACAACAACCGCCGTACAGGCTCTCTTGGCGACGCAGCCGCACACAGCTTCTATCCCGGCAAGAATCTCGGAGCACTGGGCGACGCAGGCGCAGTAACCACCGACGACCCCACCCTTGCCGACACAATAGCTTCGCTCCACAACTACGGCAGCCACAAGAAATACATACACAACCACGCAGGCATCAACAGCCGAATGGACGAATTTCAGGCTGCCATACTGCGCATAAAACTGCGCCGGCTCGACGAGGACAACAACCGTCGCCGTGCAATAGCCCGCAAATACATCGATAAAATAGACAACCCATACGTGCGCACACCGCATATAGAAAATTCCGATGCACACGTATTCCATGTATTTCCCCTAATGTCGGCCGAGCGCGACCTACTGAGAAAACACCTCGAAGCCCACGGCATACAGACACAAATACACTACCCCATCCCTCCGCACAAACAACAGTGCTACGGCGAGTGGAGCCATCTATCGCGCCCCATTGCCGAAAGGCTCTCCCGCGAGGAACTGAGCCTGCCGCTCCACCCATTGCTAACCGAGGCTGAGACAGACGAAATTATTGCGGCTGTTAACAGTTTCCAAACAGTCTAATTGTTACGAGAACAGTAAATAACATTGCAGCATAGACAATATTGGAACGGAATAGAGAAATGCCCCGGCAGGGGCAACATTATATAGCGTAGGCTGTGAGGCCTACGGATACAAGAACATACAGTCGCAGCCCCGGAGGGGCGAAATTATGAACAATTAACATAGCCCTTACGGACTATGCTATACAGTTTCGCCCTTTCAGGGCTTTAAGAGCAGGGAGTACCCGAACGGGGGAGGGAGTTTGACTGAACGCACAAGCAAAACATTCAACCCCCTCCATTTCATATAATACAAAGATAATTGAACAACTATGCCACGCAAACTGATATATACCCTCGCCCTGTTGCTGTTCATCAGCACAGCCACCGTTGCCCAATCCCCATTGGACACCATTGCCATGCGTGCAATAATGGTCAACCAATTGTTTCCGCAAGAGAGAGTCTATCTGCACTTCGACAACACAGCCTACTATTTGGGTGAGACAATGTGGTTCAAGGCATACACCACCAGCGGACTCGCCGACAACGAAAAGCCCATAAGCAAAGTGCTCTATGTGGAACTCTGCGCCCCCGAAGGCTATGTAGTTGAGACAAAGAAATACAAACTCGACAAGAATGGCCATTGCCACGGAGAGTTCGACCTGAAGCCCTCGCTGCTGTCGGGATACTACGAAATACGCGCCTACACCCGCTATATGCTCAACTGGGGCGAAGATGCAATATTCAGCCGAGTGTTCCCCGTCTACGACAAAGTCAACGGCGACAATTACGACTTCAAGAACATGCTCGATCGCAAGCGCAGTTTCATGTACCACGGCGAGTGGATAACCAATGAACTACCCGAAGCCGAACTGAAATTCTACCCCGAAGGAGGCCATCTTGTCGATGGAATGACAACCACCGTTGCATACGAGCTAAAAGGGTACGACGGTGTGCACGCCGGCGATACAATAACCATACTTGCCGACGGCAAGGAGATACTGCGCACAGCACCGGTACTCTTGGGCATGGGACGCTTCGAACTGCAACCCCGCCGAGGAGTGAAGTACCGCGCCGAAGTATCGATGACCCGCCACAAGAACGGCAAGAAAAAGAGATTCAAGTTCGACCTTCCCAAAGTGGAGAGAGAGGGTTTTTCACTCTCCGCAAAAAAGGCCGATGGCAATATAAACATCACCATCGGCAACAACCTGCAATCAACAACCAATCTCGGCTGCGTAATAGTGAACAACGGCTATATGCAACTATATGAGACATTCTCCTCGACAGATAAGCAAAAAAGCATCAGTATGCCCCTAAGCAACCTTGCCGAAGGCGTTAACCGCGTAATACTCTTTGCCGACAGCGTACCGCTTGCCGAAAGACAATTCTTCGTTGCACACGACACTATTGCAGACGGTGATATTTCCACCGTACGCCTAAGAGCAAAAATAAACGGCCTCAATCCTAAGGATATAATCCTGCAACCGCATGAGAAAATAACGCTTACCATAGAACGCGAAGATGGCAAACCCCTTGCCGGCGATGCGAATCTCTCAGTATCGGTAAGCGACTTTGCCACCCGTCAGAAGATGTCCTACGGACACGACATATACACCCACTCGCTGCTCGGCTCACAAATAAAGGGGCATATTCCCGATGTCGGTCGCTACTTCGACGCAGAAAATCCCCGCCGCCACGAAGAACTTGACCTATTGATGCTCACCCGCGGATGGACGGCATACGACTGGAGCAAACTGGCACGCAGCCATATTGACATTCGCCATCAAGCCGAATCAGGCATTGAACTGAGCGGCGAGGTATATACCCGCGAGCCAAACAAAAAATGGGGGCAGTTGGGTACTTTCCTTCTCTACCCTCTGAAATTCGGCACAATGAATTTCAGATTCATGCAGGACACAATCGCAAAATACTATTTCCACACAACAAGAAACGGCCGTTTCAGAGTGCGTGTGGATGATTTTTATGGAAACAGAACAGCTTGTCTTTCGTCAAGATATATACCTTTCATGACTAAAAACATGACGGGCATACGCTTTGTGCTCGACCGTTATTTCTCGCCACCGTTCCGTTTCTACGGCTATTGGGAGCGCACCCCCGGCGAAGCTGTAAGCTACACTGCCGGCATTGACACGACCGTTGTAATGAAAAACCCGCTGCAATACGAACTTGCCGAAGTGGATATTGTAGAGGACAAGAAAAAGGATAAAACTAACCGCCCGCCCCGCAGCGAAATACGCTTCAACTTCGTAGATGAATGGGAGTATGCTCAGGATGTTACATACTTCAATCTCGAACGCGATTTTGACACTACAAAGGTAGCTGTGCCGCTCGACATTGCAAACACCGGCAACATCGTAAACGAACGGAGCAAGAACGCTATAGAAAACAGCGACGAAATAATAAGGCCTATAAAGGAAACGGGTAACGGAAAAATTTTCAACGCGCTTGCCGACTATTATTATACACTTGCCGATATTTACAATGACAACCATTATCGGGAAATGGCAGACACGATATTCAATAAAGTAACCAACGGACTTACACCGGCAATGGTACTCAAAAGCATTTTTTGGCGATACAATTTCAATTGGGCCTATTGGGTACAGTCGATGGTTGTAAAGGGAGAATACAGCAGCGAATATATTCCTGACAACGATGCACTGTTTTTGTTGAAGCGCCGTAGGAAAGATCATTCCTACATGATGAACTTCAAGGAGGTAGTCATCAGAAGCGATGAAAAATTACGCAAGATGTTTGTCAACGAAGCAACAAGATGGTTCAGCGACATAGCCCCTCGCAACACAGTAGACTCCTTGTTTACCGAAGGATTTCTCACAAGGCACTATATTCCCACCAAAGACAATCGCATGATCGACGGATTCCCGGGCACACTTCTTTTCCACCAAAGAATGCGTGGCAACGTATTGGAATTCAAGCCAGAATATACAATAAATATAACAAAGGGATCCGGATATTACAACCCCAAACATCCCAACTACGTTGCATGCTTCATTCCATACAGCGAGGAAGAGAGAAAGAACAACAAACACATACCCGATTTTTCAAAAGCCGACAAGGTACGCTACACCATGATGCGCGGATACACCGAGAGCAAACAGTTCTACTCGCCCGACTACAGCAAGCGAAAACCCGATGAGCATACACAGGATTACCGCCGCACACTGATGTGGTTGCCAACAGTCGAGGGCGACACTGCGGGAGAGGTAAAATATACCTTCTTCAACGGCACAAAGACTATGCATATAGATGTTGACATACAAGGCAGGGGTAAAAACACTCTATACGGAAACGCAGCATCCATAAACACACGCGAAAAGCAGGACAGTATAGAGGCCGCAACAGCATATATGAAGGTATGGAAAAAACTGTCGAACACCGAACTGCCTCCCACGCTTATCACAAAGTGCAAGGACATCACATACGAGGGGCTTATCTATTACGACCGCGGAGAATATGAGATTGCTATGGAACGCTTCCGCGAGGCCGCAAAATATGGCTTTGCTCCGGCCCTTGCCAACTTCGGAAAATGCTATTACGATGGCAGGGGGGTAAGCGAAAGCAAGGTATTGGGTATGCGCTATTTCGAAATGGCAGCCGACAAGGGCAACTACCTTGCAATGCACTATTTGGGCGACATTTACCACTATGGAGAGATTGTCAACAAAAGCGATTCTATGGCATACGAATATTACAGCAGGGCTGCTGCCGGTGGATATGCGCAGTCGCTACGCATGATAGGACGCTTCCACGAAAAGGGAATATTTGTAACAGCCGACCGCAACGAAGCACTGAAATGGTACACGCTTGCAGCAAAGCAGAATGATGCGGAGGCGCTATATAAAGTAGGCATGCATCATGTTGAGCAAGATTCTATAAACGGATTGAGCAAACGCAAATTGCGCAAATCGCCGGCTATCGACTATATGCGCAAGGCGGCACGGTACGGCAGCAAAGAGGCACAAAGGTTCATAGTAAAGTGCTTCGCAGAAGGCAAATATCTGAAAAAGAGCCGCAAAAGGAGCTTCATGTGGATGAAATCCATAGCCGAGCTTGGCGACGAAGATGCTCTGATGTATGTTGCATACTGCCACGAAAAGGGACGCGGAACCGACATGAACCACCCGCTTGCTTACAGGCTCTACAAACAGCTTGCCGAAAAGGGCAACGAATTTGCAATAGCCAAAGTGTATGAGTTTGAAATGCTTAAATTCTTTATGTACAACAGCCCCAAGCCACCGGGGATGAAGTAAATAACGAGCCTATGCCTTGTGAGTTTTTAGAAGCGTGCCGCCGGGAGATAATATTGTAAGTGGCAATATTTTGAAAGGGAATAGAGAAATGCCCCGGAGGGGTAACATTATATAGCGTAGGCTGTGAGGCCTACGGATATAGGAATATACAGCCTCAGCCCTGTAAGAGCGAAATTATGAACAGCTGTTATTATTGTTTCGCCCCTTCAGGGCTGTATGTTTGTTGTGCATTTACATAGCCCTTACGGACTATGCTATACAGTTTTGCCCTTTCAGGGCATTAAGGGCAGGGAGTATCCGAACGGAGGAGGGAGTTTGACTGAATACACAAGCAAAACATTCGAACTCCTCCGTCTTCAAAAACGAGTTTTTGAATCCACCTCCTCTTCAAGAGGAGGAGTTATAGTAACATACTGAATAACAAAGAGAAAAACTCACCTGTCCATCCGCATTTGCAATGCGGATGCTTTGAGTATAAGCATTTACAATGCGCTTATATAATCCAATTGAACCTACATAAACGAAGACTGAAGTACATAGATTCATAATAGGTTTTATTTTAGCGCATCACAGATGCTTATACTCTATCCTTCGCGTTACAAACGCGAAGGGACGAGTTTCGCCCTTTCAGGGCTTTAAGAGCAGGAACGACGCCTCTTCCGCCGCAAATTAACACAAAACACTTGCAAAATAGATTTATATTTCTTACCTTTGCACCGCTTTTCAAAAGAAAGCAAAAATAAGATTGTCCTATGGTGTAATGGTAGCACAACAGGTTTTGGTTCTGTTTGTCGAGGTTCGAATCCTCGTGGGACAACATTTTAATAGGCTGCTTCAAAATTATTTTGAAGCAGCCTATTAGTTTTTATTGGTGCCCGGTAAATTTTTATTCTGCTTATGTTTTGAACTCCTCCGTCTTCAACCGCTAACGCTGTTGAATCCACCTCCTCTTCAAGAGGAGGAATGTAAATCTCTGGAAATTAATAACGTACGACATTCTCCCTCTTGAAGAGGGACATTGCGTAATAAGCAATGTTTGCGACGACGAAAGCTTTAGCTTTCCAAAGGAGTGCCGAGCTTGCGAGGTTTAGCAGGGCGAGGGAGTTCCAATCATTGA
>SUXT01000081.1 GCA_015060835.1 Bacteroidales bacterium | reverse complement strand
TGCCGCAAAGAATTCATCGTAACCGGCTGTTGCAATTCCTTCGTTACGGAGATATTCCTTAGTATCGCTTGTAATCTTTTCGGGTGCCACAAATAGGGTTGCTGCATCCTTTGTTACCAGCATATAGGAGACAAGCACAGGATTATAATCTACATCTTCGCCACGAAGATTGGTGAGCCATGCAATTTCGTCGAGCATGGTTACCGCCATTGCATCAGCACCAGCCGCAGCAAGTTCGCCGCGCAACGAGGATATTTTCTCACTTGCCGACGCACCGGCAATTTCTATCGGCATAATCTCAGCCACGCTCATGGGCAGAGAAGGACGGTCGTTCCACACAGTGCTAAAAGCATCGTCCGAAGCATCCACTGTCAATCCTGCTCCGGCAAAAGCACTGCTCCATGCTTCAACCTCACACACTGAACACACCTTGCCATCAACGCCCACAACTGAGCCGGCGGAGAGCTTATCGCCTATCCATGATGCAATAGAGGGAGTACCTTCGGCACCATCTTTCATAAGCGCAATGCCTGTGCCCTGTAAAACTTCTTCGGCTGCAAGCCAATAACGCGAATCGGTCCACAGCGCTGCAGAGTTCATTGTGATTACGGCTGTACCTGCCGAACCATCGAAGCCTGTAATCCACTCGCGAGACTTCCAACAGTCTGCCACATATTCACTGCTGTGAGGGTCGCTGCTGGGCACTATATATGCAGCAATACCTCTGCCGCGCATATATTCGCGCAAGGCCGAAATTCTGTCTATTATATTTTTCATACTTCTTATAATTATTCTATATTGTCATTCAATACCATCATCATACATTTGCGGCAATCGAAGCTGAGTCTGAAACGGCGTCCGTCGCCCAATGCAAGGAAGAGAGGCTCTTTGTATGGAATCTTCTTTCCCTCCTTGCTGCACCACCCCATGCTGTAGCGCAGGCAGTGCTTGCAGTACATTATGGGCACACCTGCGGGAGCGGCTTTTTCGAATGCATCATCCATACTGTCCACTCCACAAGATGAGTAAAATTCGCGTGCCTTGCCATTGGATATATTTGCCGTATAGTCGAATTTATTTTCAGGAAATACAATTCCCTCGGAAGGCTGTTGCTGCTCTTCGCGCAAATATGTGCGGCTGTGCTCCTCCAAAAGCATTTCGCAAGCCCTGCGGCGCATATCCGCTACAAGCGACGAGGGAATAAAATAGTCCTCATCAAACGAAACTTTTATATCGCGCACCGCAAAGTGGGTATTTCCCCATTTCGAAAGTTGTGTAAGAAGATTCTGTCGTTGAGGTGTACGCGCCGGGCTCTTTTCGTGCTCTACGCTGAAGGTAACAGAGATTCCGCACTCGTCGGTAGCGGTAAGTGAGAAGCCGCCATCAGTTGCCGCGAAAAGAATATCGAGCAACAATTTTCGTGACGGTTCCGACTCCTTCACTTCTCGTTCGAAAGCTATGCTGTAATTTCTGTACACTATACACCCTTCTGTAATTCCGGGCATTGTCTGCGGGAAGAGCCTGTCGCCCTCTACCCTATTCACTCTGAAACCCTGCAACCTGCCGTCGCGGTCAATAAAACAGGCACCGTCGCCATTGGCAAAATTGTTTCCACCGGAGACGAGGATATAATTCTTGAATACTCTCTTTACCGTACCCATCCTCTCGCCAAGCGACTTTGGAGTATCGAATGAAGTAATATCATTGTTGCGGCCACAGAGGAAATAGTTTGTAAAACCACGGTTGAAACTCTTTTCGAGAACAGGCTCGAACTGCGGACTAGAGGTTCCGTATGAGGCACGCACATACTCGCTTCGACGCGAGAATATCTCGTCGAGCCGCTTGCGGTAGTATGCAGTAACATTCTTCACATATGAATTTTCTTTCAGTCGCCCCTCTATCTTTAAAGATACAACACCTGCGTCGAGCATCTGCTCAAGTTCATTGCTGCGGTTCATATCCTTTAGCGACAAAAGGTGCTTCTCTTTTGCAATAATCTCTCCGTCGGCATCGACAAGGTCGAACGGCAGACGGCAGAACTGCGCACATTCTCCACGGTTGGCACTGCGTCCGAAGCAGTGCTGCGAAGCATAACATCTGCCGCTGTAGCTTACACAAAGAGCGCCATGCACAAAAGCCTCAAGCCGAGCCTGAGGCACTGCCTTGTGGATTCCGGAAATTTCGTCAAGCGACAACTCGCGTGCGAGAACAATCTGTTTGAATCCTGCATCATAGAGAAATTTCACTTTCTCCGCATCACGGTTATCCATCTGAGTACTTGCATGGAGAGCAATAGGTGGGATATTGAGTCGGGTGATTCCCATATCCTGAATGATGAGTGCATCCACACCTACATTGTAAAGTTGTGTAATAAGTTCCTCTACCTCGCGAAGCTCATCATCGTAGATAATAGTGTTAAGGGTAACATATATTTTTACTCCGAAAATATGGGCATATTCCACCAATCGGGCAATATCCTCAACCGAATTTCCGGCTGCCTGACGCGCACCGAAACGGGGTGCACCAATGTAGACAGCATCGGCACCATGATTTATGGCATCCAATGCAGTCGCAAGATTACGCGCAGGAGCAAGAAGTTCTATCCTTATAGGTTCATTATTCATAGTATTCTTATTTCACATTTCAACGTACCCTCGAAAGAGACGCAGAGCACGCTGCATTTCTGCAAACGGTTATATTGTGTGGCACATTCTCCGTCCAAAAGTTCCAAAGACGATGCATTTTCAAATGTCATGGCAGCCTGCTTAGCTACAGCCTTTGTACCATCCACACGAACATCCACTCCGGGAGCAAAATGCAGATAGGCCTTTCCGGAGGCACCACCCGTGAGAGTATCCGCAACTTCAATGCTGTCGGCACTCCATGAGAATGTACGCGTATGCAGAACTCCATATTTCGAGAAACCATCGTGTGTGGCACTGATACCCGACTCCGACTTTTTAAGGTCGAACACCCCGGCACGCTGTGCACAACGGAATGCAGCCCACACGCGGCTCGAATTGTCATCGTTGACTGTAACCGTATTGTGCGCAACTGTCGAGCGCTCATATTGCCGTCTTTCGCACCACTGGTAGGTTGACAATCCGCTATCCACAATAAAAGGACAACCGTCTACACGCAGCTCGAAATTGAAAGTATCGGCATGTGAATGTCCGGGAATGTATGATGCAGCAATACCGCCCATATCCATGCGAAGCTCATATTTGTCGCTATCCACACAATAGTAACCCGAAGCATCACTGATGCCTCCGTTCCACTCTATACCAAGACGCGAAGCATAATCATAAAGTTCGGAAGGAGTCGGTGCTATACCCTCTGCCGAATCGTTGAACAGCGGGAATGTACCGTCACTGTATGAAATTGCCTTCAACCAACCGAGCATGGCGGCAGCCTTGTCGCGCATGAAACTGCACAATAATTCCTGCCCATCGAAACGGCTGTTGTTCTGCAACAGATTCACTGCATCGAGCACCCTGTCGAGAATGATGCAGTGATACATTGGCGACTGTTCGAAATTGGCACCGTCGGCAAGCGTCTGTTCCTCAAGTTGCTCCATCAATCCCGTGGAGGCTGCATAGTACATTTTCTTGTCGTCGAAATATATACCTCCCCACAGCAGAGCAAAAAAGTCCTCAAGCAGATGGTTGCCTGCAAGATTGTATTCAAGATTGTCATGCAGGATTCTCAATTGCGAATAGAGAGAAGTCTCCACCTCCCTTAATTTTCCGGCAGAAAATTCAACCCGATGTCTTGTAATGAATTTTATCCAGTTGACGCTTCTCAGTGCAATACAGTAAGGCGACATTCCTATCGCATTTGTTTCTTGCGAGCCGATGAAGCGCATTATCCATCCGCAACCGTCGTCGAATGTCATCGATGGTTGCAGAAGATACTCCATATAATTGATATTGAAACTCCACAACGGACCAAGTTCCTTATAGTCCCAAGTGCCGTCGAAACGCTTCTTTATATTAAGGAATGTAAATTCCTTGCCGCGGCACGACTCGTATTTGTCAATCGGAGCAGACAGTTGCAAGGGCACTCCCTCTTTATACAGAGAGAAATTGTACTTTCTGCCCAAAAGCCTGCGAACAATTTTGCGCAGACGGCCGAGGCACTGATGAAGCACCTGACCACTGCGCAAATATTTTATAGTATTGTAATATAGTTCTAATTTACCCATACATCAGAGCAATTATCAAATATTCACCCAAGCCCCCGACTTAAGCGATTCTATCGCCGCAAACGAAGCAAGTGTGGTATTCACAATGCTGTCAAAAGGAATGAGCGATTCGCCCCCCTTTGTTATACGTTCGTTCAGTTGTGCAAACTGACTCGTCTGTCCCTTATCCATCGAACAGGTCATCTTAGAGAATCCCTTTGCGCCGAATGCTTCAAGGCGACGCCAGTTGTCGAGCACAAAGACACGTTCCTGCGAATAGACTTCGAAACGCTCTTTGGCATACGCCTTTGAACCATTTGCAAAATAGTTGATTACAGCATTTGTACCATTCTCATACTTTAGCAATATGGTTGCATTGTCGGTATTCTCTTCGGGATTAGTGCCCATTGCGCTCATGCAGACAGCAGTGATGCGACTGCCGGCGATATATGAGCATAGGTCAATGAAGTGGCAAGCCTCGCCAATGATGCGACCGCCACCGATTTCAAGGTCGTGTACCCACATATCGGCTGGAATAAAGCCGGCATTCATGGTAGCTACGATATTCTTGGGGCCGTCACCCACCTGCTGTTTCAGCTTCACTGCGAGCGGAGAGAAACGGCGGTTGAATCCGACCGTAAGAGTAACATTGTCGGGTGCATTCTTGTAGGCCTCGCTTATCTCTGCAAGTTCCTCTTTGTTTAGACATAGAGGCTTTTCCACAAAGACACTTTTACCGGCTCTCAATGTTTCGAGTACCATCTTTGCATGAAGATTGTGTCTTGTGGTAATTATAACAAGGTCGACCTCCTTGTCATTGAGTATCTCCCTGTAATCAGATGTTGCACATTCGGCGCCCACCTTCTTTGCCAATATCTTAGCATTCAAGCCGCCGGCGCTTGCAATATATTTTACTGTTGCCCCAGCCTTCTTAAGCGAAGGGATAACCATTCCCGAAGTGTAGTTTCCGGCACCGATAATGCCAATCTTGCCATTGCCCGGCTTGAATGTACCATTCTCAATGGTTACCACACGTTCAATCTTTGTCTCTTCAGGGAATTTTATGATTGAGGCTATAGAACCACGCTTGCGCATATCACCATATATTTCGAGATAGTCCTTCAACTCCACCACCTCTGTAATCAGGGACTTCACATCCAATTTACCCATTGATATTGTGTGCAGGATAGTCTCGAAATTGCGTTTCTCGGTCCAACGTACATAAGGGAGCGGATAATCGTGTCCCTTATTCTCATACTCCTCGTCGTAGCGGCCTGCACCGTATGAGCATGAGACTTGGAACGAAAGTTCTTTCTTGTAAAAATCGTCGCGGCGCAGATTGAGTCCCACAACGCCTACAAGAATAATGCGTCCGCGCTTGCGGCTCATCTCACAAGCCTGATGCATCACCTCATCGGATTTTGCTGATGCAGTGATAATAACTCCATCGGAGCCGACACCGCTTGTCAGCTCGTCAATGAATTTCACAGGATTAACGCCGGCCGCCGGGTTAATGGCTATCACACCCATAGATGCAGCCATATCTACCTTTTCCTGGTCAAAGTCGATACCTACCACACGGCAACCGTTTGCTATGAGAAGTTGCGAAACGACAAGACCTATAAGTCCCAATCCGGTTACAACCACAGTCTCACCAAGTTCGGGCTTAAAGAGACGGATACCCTCAAGACCTATAGAACCGATAACAGTAAATGCAGCCTCCTCATCGGAAACATTATCAGGGATGTGCGCAACAAGATTCTTAGGTACGCATACATATTCGGCATGATTGCCATTTGAAGCGACACGGTCGCCTACTACAAATTCAGTTACACCCTTGCCCACGGCAATTACTCTACCGACATTGCAATATCCCAGCGGCAACGGCTGTCCGAGCTTGTTGAAAACAGCCTCCAATGTAGGCTGTATGCCATCGGTCTTAAGTTTATCAAGCACCTGCTTAACCTTGTCGGGCTGCTGACGAGCCTTGTCGATAAGGTTGGCCTTGCCGAACTCTACAAGCATTCTCTCAGTACCCAGAGAGACAAGTGTGCGGGTAGTCTTTATAAGCACACATCCCGCCTTTACATTAGGAACGGGAACCTCTTCCAATATTGTTGCACCTGATTTAAGGTCCTGTATTATCTGCTTCATAATAACGAAGTTTATTTTAAATTATATTGTTTTCAAATCCAAATTCACAGCGAGTGCAGTGTGTATTCGAAGTTCACCTCAAATATACGAAAAAATCCGTATATTATAACCTAAAAGCTGTCATATATACGTTTCAATGCCTGTGGCACCGAAATTTCGGGGTTATATTCCACACGTTTGCCCGAGCACAACACACCGACAACCTTTTCGTACAAGTCGTCAACATCCGCTTTTTTATATAGTACAGCTTCGCGCGGACGCACACAAACATCGCTCGCAACTACAGGCGTACCAAATTCCAAAGCCTCTTTTACAGAAACTCCCTCCATGTCGGACATTGTAGGACGCAAAAACAGATTCGTTCGTGCCCACACCTCGAAACCGTTTACATCCGATTCCAACACAAAAAGAAAATGCTCATCAAGGTTGAGAGCGTGTATCTTCGCACGGCACTCTTCGAGATAGGTTGTATCCGAAGCATCAGCTATGCAGAAGACAAGGCCGACATCCATCCTATCCTTATTGACCAATCGATTCATAAGTTCGATTATCTGTTCGAGGCCGTATACATCGCCAAAAACATTCTTCACCAAAAGATATGCATTGGCTGATATTGTATAAGTAAATCTGTCGCAAAAAGCCTCAATATCGGGGGTAAGTCCCTTACATTCATCTTTCGATGGAGAGATATATGTTGGCAATATCACAACCTTATCTGTGTCAAAATTATATTTTTCCCGCAACGCTGCCGTATACGAAGAATCATTGTACACGATGTAACGTGCACGCTTAAAAAGCCCGTTCACAACCTTGCGCTTCCAACCGTCGAGCAACACCAAACGCCGATTGTGCAATGTCATTACAAGAGGATGGCGCCACCCGAAGATGTACAGCAGCAACAGCATATAGATGTTGGTAAACTGAGAATGTATCAGTCGTTTGCGGGCAAACAACAATGAGACAAACTGCCATATTCTATTATGTACATTCTCTACATATACCTTATCACTCGATGAACTTGCAAAATTCCGTAGTACAATAGAGGAATCAAGCTCGTGCATCTTTTCGGCCAACCGCTTGCAATATATCGAAATTCCACCTAAGGGAGGAGGATAAAATCCCCATATCTCTTTCTTCATTTATTTGTCGAAATAAGTATTGTTGATAACCAAAGACTCAAAATCCTCGCGGCTCACACCTTGCTTTACACGGGCATCCGACAATAAACGCCACAATAGTTTAGCCGCAACAGGGAATGAGTGTGAACCTTTGTAAAAATGCCTTATGCAAAAAGGAGCATTCACCAATGCCCATAAATAATAAAAAATCCGCGACTTATGCAGACGAATATCCACAAACCTGTTCAGATAGTGAAGATAAATTTTTCCCAACCCACTCATGCGCGAACCGGATGCACCCACCTTGTGATATATGACAGAGTCGAGCACACATGCCATCTTCACGCCTTGGGCCTCCATGCGCATGGAAAATTCGAAATCCTCCTCGCCGAAGAAGAAACGCTCTGTCAGCAACCTGCCTTCACAATCGAGCAGTTCAGGAGGGAAAAATAGCGCACAGCCGGTAACAAAGCCAATTGGGATATATACACTTTCTTTTATATCAGCATCACACTGCCCTGCATAATAATATCGTCTGAAACCCATCGAAAGGCTACCTCCGCAATTCCATATTTTACTCTTGTCGAAGAAGTAGTGAATCTTAGGCGTAAGCACGCGGTAATCAGAGTGATGCTCCGAAAATTCGACCAACTTTGTCAAAAAGTCGGGCGTAACCTCTGTATCATTGTTCAACAACAGGAAGTAATCGGGATTATATTTGCGGGCATAAGCAACACCCTTATTATTGCCGATTGCAAAACCATAATTTTTGTCGAGCGGAAGAATCTCAGACGAAATTTCATCCTTATGGGCTGCAATCCACTGCCCTATGCGCTCAACGGAATCGTCGCCAGAGCCATTGTCGACAACAAGGGCATGAAAATTACCTTTAAGTACCAACATGGATTCGAGGCAGGCAAGCGTATCGTCTGCACCGTTCCAGTTCAATATTATTATTACTGTTTTCTTCATTTACAAGAACAATATTTATTTACCGGCAATTTCACCTTTACACGTATCTTCTGTCTCATCTATCCTCTTGCCCGCAATCATGTAAAGGATAAAAATCCATGCAGGCACTTCGAAAAACTGAAGATGGTAGAAATATATCTCGAACCATCCCATGCACAGCATACCCAAATAGAAATAATAGACAAGATTAACAAAAAATCCGCGCGTTTTTAATGCCAGCAGTTTCACTATATAATAGATGGATGACACAACCGTAACCACCATCACAAACTGCACGGCAGTAGTGTGGATATAAATGGTTCCGAAGAATGCACGCACATTGGAGCCGTTGATTCCATTGTAGATGAAGAAGGGGTTAATGGGACTCACAAATTCGTCGCCCGTAACAACATAGATTAGATTCAGCACATTGACGAGCAGAACATCGAAATTGCCTTGTTCAAGAATACCCATCTGCAAATCCTGACTCCATCCAAGAATGCCGCTTATCACATAATGCGCAAAATTGCGGTATATAATTTCAAATATCACATCAAAGGTGGCAACCTCCTCCTGTCCCAGCACAAGGGCAAATGAGTAGGTTACAAAAAAGACAATGAAACTGAAAACCAGAACCTTTATTACAAGCCCGGCCTTCAGCTGCATCTTTCCCGAAAAGAGCCTCATGCAGAAGCCGGCCATCGCAGGGATAAGCACCCACGATTTTACACCATACATGAGAGTAACAAAAAACATTCCCATTATCAGGAACAGATAGTACCAATGCTTTTTGTCTATCTTGTATATGTAAATTATCGACAACGCATGAAGCGCACGATGCAGGTGCCCCCAGAAGCCGCCGCCACAATAATCGTATCCGAAGTCTTCGGTTCCCGGCAAATAGGGACTACTGCCTACCATTGATACAAACCTCAGTATGAATGCCATGACCACAACCGTTGTAAATGCGGTCAAAACATTCATATTTACATTGTCTTTGATGACACCGCCATTTTCGGCTCTTATCTTATCACGGAATGCCAATCCGAAGACAAAGCTTGGTATGGCGAAAATAACAAGTCCCACCATCCACACAAGCAGACTCGGATAGTAAAATTCGGCTACACCGAAATTGCCGCAGAAGAGCAGGGTTACAGTAAGCATGAACGCATAGGGAAGCATAAGGGTATTGAGTGGCGTGTACATTGTACGCCACATCTTCCAGTCGCAATAGGCAAGTACGCCTATTTCGACATACAACGCTACGAGACATATAAAATCAGTCAACCCCATTTGCCGATTCCAACTTTCTGTTTTTAACACTCCTTATCGACAAGAGACACATCACAAAGAGCAGTGTCTCTGCTATACTCCACGTTGCAGCTGCCGCATAGTATGTATAATCCTTGCAGAAGACAAGCATCAGGGTAACAGAGAGCAGCCCGGCTATCCATATATTCCTCTCGAAGAGATTGGAAGCTCCGAGGTTGACCAGCCCCACAATGCCTGCTATATAATTAAGACATCCGAAAATCATCACAGGCGACATGAGCCACACAAGATATTTTGCTGTTGTGTAGTCGAGTTCGGCAAGATACAGTACGACGAGTCGCGGCGAACAGGCAAAGGCAAGAGCTACGAAAAAGAGCAATACAAACGACACCCGCAACATCTTGTTGAGTTTCGCTATATTCTCGCGCATATCGCCGCTGTGGAACAGACGGCTTGCATGAGGGAATATAGCCATAGGCAGGGCATTTATCACAGATTGCCCCACTTTGACAAGTTTCTCTACCGAATTGTAAATACCTACAGCTGTATCATTCACAAGCACACCAAGCAGGAAACAGTTTGAGTTGCGGTAAAGTTCCATGCCTATGTTCGATACAAAAATGTGCCAACCATCCTTTAGCAGTTCCACTATGTCGCTCCAACGCGGCAAGGCAAAGCAGAGCCTGTAATGACGGAAGGCAATGAACATGCTCAACAGACCTGCCGCTATATATCCACAGGAGTTGAGGATGAGGATATAGATATAGTCGCCCTGCTCGTTTATAAGGATGAAGACAAGCAGTGCAAAGACAATCTTCGACACCACATTGACTATGGTAAGATAACGCATCTGCTCCATTCCCTGAAACAGCCACACCGGGATAAAGACGTCGCCGAAGACTATTCCGAGAGAAAAAAGATACATGAGCATATCATCGGCATCCATAAGCATGAATACAGCTATGCCTGCTACTATCGCTGCCACCGAAGAGAGCAGAAGACGCGCTGCGATCGCTGCATTGAAGATGCGGTTGACCTCTGCCCTATTGTCGCGGTTGATGGAGATCTGCCTTGTTACCGAAAAGCGGAAACCGTATGTTCCGAAAAGTACAAGATAGAGGGCAATATTATATATAAAGACATAGGCTCCGTATGTCTTGAAGCCAAGGACAGCAACCAGATAAGGCACCAGGAAGAAACTGATTATCTGGCTGATGGCATTCAACAAAGATATCGAGAAGAAATTCTCAATTATCCTGTTGTACTTTTTTATGTATGAGCGGAGATCCATCTATGCTATTTCTCTGCTATTTTTCTTACGGCACTCTTAAGTTTGTCGCCTACAATCAACCACGATATATGGCCGAAAACAGTAAGGAACAAGAATCCCACGAGTATGAACAATTTGCGCGGACCCGCAGGAAGGAAAGGAATGACAGCAGGCTGCATGACTGTGTAGACAGGAGTACGCTCCTGCACTTTGGCTCTTGCTATCTCCTTCTGCTGTGCCATCTGGTTGTATATGCCGTATGCCAACTGCATTTCATTCATAAGTCTCTCCTCTTCGGCCTTATACTGCATCTTCAGCGTTCCGAGCATATGCTTGTCCATGTAACGGGCATACTCCTCCTGCTTTTTGTGATATTCAGCCTCAGCCTCCTTAAAGAGTTTTTCACTGTAAAGATAGTCCTGCTGCGATTTATTTGTGCGGTACTTTGTTACATACTCCTGGAGCAACGATGCAACCCTGTCAGCAACCTGGGCTGCAATTTTGGCATCCTGCATCATTACATCTATGGTAATCACATTGTTGCCGACATCCACTGAAGTCCACACCTTCTTGCGCAGTCTGTTAATAACACTATGCTGCTTTTCGGAATAGCTGTAATAGGATACATCTTCGTGGATGCTTGCCGCGCCTCTATCCTTTGGCAAAATCATCTCTTTCAATCTCGCGGGAAGGGCAAGTATATATTCCCACCAAGGCTTGCTCTGTTTGTTGGCAATGTAGTCGAACAGCGTAGTCTTTATCTCGCCGTCGCCCGATGTAACCTCCATGGAATAGAGGTCGGAGAGGAATGTCGTAGAGCCTGTTATCTGAGGATAAAGTTCGGGATAAAGTGCATCTTCGGCCGAAAGGTTTCCGACATTCACTCCTGCCATAGATGCCAATGAACTTAACCCGGAGAGGGAACTTCCCTGCGATGATTCGGGAGCAAGCACTACTATGCTTTCATACTCGCGGGGGATGCTGAAAGCCACAATCAGTCCGACAACAACTGCTATGACGCAGTTTCGTACAAGTCTGCGACGGTCGGCCCAAATGCTGCGCAACAGAGGCACAATATCATCTATTTTCTTGTCTAAATTCAAATCCATAAATACTTAAGGGTGGTTCTATAAATTAGTAATTTATGCGAATCAGTAGTTGAAAACCAACCTTTGACTCATTGTTAAATTATTAAAAATTAGTAAATTATCTTATGTAAATATTTTGTAATC
>SUXT01000080.1 GCA_015060835.1 Bacteroidales bacterium | reverse complement strand
GAGGGAGAATATCATACATTCTTAATATTCAGAAATTTACATTCCTCCTCTTGAAGAGGAGGTGGATTCAAAAACACAGTTTTTGAAGACGGAGGAGTTCAAAACATAAGCAGAATAAAAATTTACCTGACACTAATAATAAGCAAACGAGCAAAAAATGAAGTTTACTTCAATGTTTTTCACGATTTCAACAAAACCGGCGAACAATTTCCCACAAAGTTTGTTATTCCATATGTACCAATCAAGCAAAACCATATGATTACATTTTGTGCAATATTGTTACTCAACCTTAATACCTTTTCGACGATGGATACAACAAGATGCAGCAATCCGGCAGAATATCACATGCCGACACTCCCCTATCAAAGTTACGCCCTCGCGCCGATTATAAGCGCCGAGACAATTGAATTTCATTTCGGCAAACATCTTCAGACCTATGTAGACAACTACAACCGTCTGGCAAAAGATTCGCGCTTCGAGGGCATGACACTCAGCGAAGTTATAGCAAACGCCCCCGAAGGGCCGCTGCTCAACAACGCCGGGCAGGTGCTCAACCACGTGCTCTACTTCGAGCAATTCACTCCGTACCCCACAAAAAACAACGCCCCAACGGGCAACATTGCCGATGCAATAGAATTCGACTTCGGCGGTTTCGACAATCTGAAGAAACAGATGGAAGAGGCCTCACTTGCACTCTTCGGTTCCGGCTGGGTGTGGCTGGCACAGGAGGAGAACGGACGGCTGAGAATAGTAAGCTGCAAGAATGGCGACACCCCTGCACGCAAAGGAATGACACCATTGTTGGGATTCGATGTTTGGGAGCATGCCTACTACCTTGACTACCAAAATAGGAGAGCAGAGCACATCCACAACCTTTGGGATATAATAGACTGGAACATCGTCCAGAGCAGAATGCGATGAATCACCGCTGAAGCAGCAAGCGTAACGCTATTCCTTGCAGACAGAAAAAAGTTCGGAGGGGGTTCTTAACCCATCGTATTGCAATAAACCATACTACGCGAGGAAAACCCCTCCGTCTTAAAAAAACTTTATTTTTTGAATCCACCTCCCCTTGAAGGGCAGGAACTTTTTAGAATAGTTTTAATGATTATCAAATATATTACCTAAAGTGTAATGTTGTTGAAATTAGTAACTTAAAAAGTTGTCCCTCTTTAAGGGGGACGAGAACTTTTTTCTCGAAAAAAGTTCGGAGGGGGTTCTTAACCCATCGTATTGCAATAAACCATACTACGCGAGGAAACCCCTCCGTCTTCAAAAACTGCCGTTTTTGAATCCACCTCCCCTTGAAGGGCAGGAACTTTTTAGAATAGTTTTTTATCCATTGAAGGAAGGGGGTGTACTTTTTAGGTATAATATCGCATAATCATTTTTTTAATGGATAAAGATACAATATTTTTAGAAATGAGACGTCAACTCGACACAAAAAGAGATATTCCACACAATTTAATCGTCTGAATATCGGAGAATTAGCAAAAATCTTTACAATATTACAGCAGTAAAATACACGACAGCCGTTACGTTAAACGACAACAAAGTCACCGAAATTTCTATTTGACAGTTCATTACTTCTTTAAAAATTTATATAGAACTCGCATTAAATAGGTTAATTTTATCCATATTTTTTTGCCATGCTAAAAAAAGAGACTATATTTGCATGAATTTAAAATCAGAACATTGAACCATGACCGTAAACAGCCTTTCTTGTCAGTGCTTTAGAGTGGAAGTGATCCTAACCGACTAAGAGGAGAGAACGGCTGTGCATTTATAAATAAATAAATTACAGGCCTTTCTCATTGTTTGAGAAAGGTTTTTTGGTATAAAAAAGTATGAAAAACAAATTACGCAGTGCACAATGCACCGAAGGTAGAAGAATGGCCGGAGCGAGAGCTCTGTGGATAGCCAACGGAATGAAACGCGAGATGTTCGGCAAGCCCATCATCGCCATCGCAAATTCATTCACCCAACTTGTACCCGGACATACACACCTGCACGAAGCAGGACAGCTCATAAAGAAAGAGATTGAGAAACTCGGCTGCTATGCAGCTGAATTCAACACCATCGCCATCGACGACGGCATCGCAATGGGACACGACGGAATGCTCTATTCGCTCCCCTCACGCGACATCATCGCCGACAGCGTTGAATATATGTGCAACGCCCACAAGGTAGACGCTCTTGTCTGCATCTCGAACTGCGACAAGATTACTCCGGGAATGCTCATGGCATCCATGCGCCTGAACATCCCCACAGTCTTTGTATCGGGCGGCCCCATGGAGGCAGGAAAGTACAAAGGACAGAAGCTCGACCTTATCTCGGCAATGATAAAAGGCGCCGACACATCCGTTTCGGACGAAGAACTCGCCGAGGTTGAGAGACGTTCATGCCCCGGTTGCGGAAGCTGTTCGGGAATGTTCACCGCGAACTCCATGAACTCACTCACCGAAGCCATCGGTCTCTCATTGCCCGGCAACGGCACAATCCTCGCCACACACACCAACCGCGAGCAGTTGATGAAGGACGCAGCAAAGCTCATCGTAGAGAACGCATACAAATACTACGAAGAGGGCGACGAGAGCGTGCTTCCCAAGAGCATTGCCACACGCGAGGCATTCCTCAACGCAATGACACTCGACATTGCAATGGGCGGTTCCACAAACACCATCCTCCACCTGCTTGCAGTGGCACAGGAGGCAGGCGTAGACTTCAAGATGGAGGACATCGACAAGCTCAGCCGCAGTGTACCCTGCTTGTGTAAACTCGCGCCCAACACAGCAAAATACAGCATCGAGGACTGCGGACGCGCAGGCGGTATCCTCGGCATCCTCGGCGAACTGGCCAAAGGCGGCCTGCTCTACACTGATGTAAAGCGCGTCGACGGAGCCACACTCGGCGAAGACATTGCAAAGTACAGCATCCTCGGCGAGAATATAGACGCAGAGGCAGCCCGCATATATGGCACTGCACCCGCCAACGTATTCAGCAACGTAATGGGTTCGCAGAGCACAGTATGGGAATCGCTCGACACCGACCGCGAAAACGGCTGTATCCGCGACCTTGAACACGCCTACTCAAAGGACGGCGGCCTCGCAATCCTCTTCGGCAACATAGCAAAGGACGGATGCGTAGTGAAGACAGCCGGCGTAGACGAAAGCATCTGGAAGTTCAGCGGCACCGCAAAGGTATTCGACTCGCAGGATGCTGCCGTAGAGGGCATCCTCGGCGGTAAGGTTCAGGCAGGCGATGTAGTAGTCATCATCTACGAAGGCCCCAAAGGCGGCCCCGGTATGCAGGAGATGCTCTACCCCACCTCTTACATAAAATCACGCCATCTTGGCAAAGAGTGTGCCCTCATCACCGACGGACGCTTCAGCGGCGGAACATCGGGCCTCAGCATCGGACACATTTCACCCGAAGCAGCAGCAGGCGGCAATGTAGGCAAACTGCGCGATGGCGACATCATAGAAATAGACATCCCCAACCGCACAATAAACGTAAAACTTACCGATGAGGAGCTCAACGCACGCGAAATGTTCCCCATGACACGCGACAGGGTAATCCCCAAGAGCCTCAAGGCGTATGCCAACATGGTAAGTTCGGCAGACAAGGGCGGCGTAAGGATTATAGAATAATAACAAACAACAAAACCGGAAACCATGGAAAAAGAAATTATCAGAGGTGCCGAAGCCTTGATGCGCTCACTGAAGAACGAGCAGGTAGACACCATCTTTGGCTATCCCGGCGGTTCAATAATGCCGGTGTTTGACGCACTGTACGACCACAAAGAGGACTTCAAACAGATACTTGTGCGCCACGAACAGGGAGCAGTACACGCGGCCCAGGGCTACGCACGCTCATCCGGCAAGACAGGAGTATGTATAGTAACAAGCGGTCCCGGCGCCACAAACACCCTCACAGGTATCGCCGACGCAATGCTCGACAGCACACCGATAGTAGTAATCGCAGGACAGGTGATGTCCTCGGTACTCGGCACAGACTTCTTCCAGGAGGTAGACCTTGTGGGAGTAACACAGCCCATATCGAAATGGAGCTACCAGATAAGAAGCGTCGAAGATATACCCTGGGCAATATCACGTGCATTCTACATTGCACGCACAGGACGCCCCGGCCCCGTCGTTCTCGACTTCACAAAGAACGCACAGACCGCACAGGCTGCATACGAACCTGCAATAGTAGACTTCGTAAGAAGTTACGTTCCCTATCACAAACCCGATGAAAAGGCAATTGCCGAAGCGGCAGAACTCATCAACCGTTCGATACGTCCCCTTGTACTTGTAGGTCAGGGAGTAGAGCTCGGCAACGCACACGAAGAGCTGAAAGCCTTTATAGAAAAAGGTAATCTGCCCACAGGCAGAACACTGCTCGGACTCTCCGCCCTCCCCAGCGACCACCCATTGAACATGGGAATGCTCGGAATGCACGGCAATCTTGGTCCCAACGTCAACACCAACAACTGCGATGTGCTCATAGCAATAGGTATGCGTTTCAGCGACCGAGTTACAGGCATTTTGTCGACATATGCAAAGCAGGCAAGGGTAATACACTTCGACATAGACCCCTCGGAAATAGACAAGAACGTACACGCGGATATACCTGTAATCGGCGACTGCAAAGAGACACTGCCCCTTGTAACGGCTCTGCTTGAGAATTGCGACCGCAAAGAGTGGCTCGACACATTCACCGAATACGACGCTATAGAAGAGGAGAAAGTGATACGCCCCTCAATCACACCCGAGGAAGGTCCCATAAGAATGGGCGAAGTGGCACGCAAGGTAAGCGAAGCCACCGGTAACAGCGCAATACTTGTTACCGATGTGGGACAGAACCAGATGATGTCGTGCCGCTACTTCAAGTTCACAAAGCCCCACAGTCTGCTCACCTCAGGCGGATTGGGCACTATGGGCTACGGACTTCCCGCAGCGATAGGAGCCACCTTCGGCGCACCCGACAGAACAGTATGTATGTTCTGCGGCGACGGAGGCTTCCAGATGAACATACAGGAGCTCGGCACCATCATGGAGCAGAAGCGCCCCGTAAAGATCATCATCCTCAACAACAACTACCTGGGCAACGTACGTCAGTGGCAGGAGATGTTCTTCGACAGACGCTATTCGTGGACACCTATGGTCAACCCCGACTACATGAAGATTGCCGAGGCATACGGTATTCCCGCGCGCCACGTAGAGAAGAGAGAAGAACTTGACGAAGCAATAAAAGAGATGCTCGACACAGAAGGAGCATTCATCCTGCACGTAGCAGTAATGGAAGAGGAGAACATATTGCCGATGGCAGCTCCCGGCTCATCAGTCGACGAACTTATACTTGAAATTTAATCTGTTTTAAGCACGACTACTATGGAAAAAGAATTATTCACATTGATAGTATATTCCGAGAATATAGCGGGTCTCTTGAATCAGGTTACCGCAGAGTTCACACGCCGTCAGATGAACATTGAGACACTCAACGTATCATCTTCATCCATAAAGGATGTACACCGATACACCATCACTCTGTGGTCGGACGAAGAGACAATAAAAAAAGTTGTCAAGCGTCTCGAAAAGAAGATTGATGTAGTGAAGGCCGACTATTACACCGACAATGAGATATTCATGCAGGAAGTAGCCCTTTACAAAATATCAACCACAAAGATGCTTGCCAACCGTCAGGTATCAAAGATAATACGCCACAGTGGAGCAAGAGTATTGGAGATGAACTCATCATACGTACTTGTCGAAAAGACAGGAAAGACCGAGGATATTACTGCCCTCTACAAAGAATTTGTAGTAGAGCAATGTTTGCTTCAGTATGTAAAATCGGGCCGTGTGGCAATCACGAGAGACTACAACGAAGACCTTAGCGAACAGCTCTTCGACGAAGATGCAAAGCGCAAAGGCATAAAAAGATAAGAACTATTAACATAATAAAGATTTAAGAAAATTATGGCAGAATTGAATTTTGGCGGAGTCATCGAAAATGTGATGACTTCAAAGGAGTTTTCACTTGAGAAAGCTCGCGAGGTATTGAAAAACGAAACAATCGCAGTGCTCGGCTACGGCGTACAGGGCCCCGGTCAGGCATGCAACTTGCGCGACAACGGCTTCAACGTAATCGTTGGTCAGCGCGAAGGAAAAACATACGACAAGGCAGTAAGCGACGGTTGGGTTCCCGGCGAGACACTCTTCTCTATCGAGGAGGCAGCCGAGAAGGGTACAATCGTATGTATGCTCCTCTCAGACGCTGCACAGATCGCAGTATGGCCCAGCGTAAAACCCTACCTCACAGCAGGCAAGGCACTCTACTTCTCACACGGTTTCGGTATCAACTGGAGCGACAGAACAGGTATCGTTCCTCCCGCTGACATCGACGTAATCATGGTTGCTCCCAAAGGTTCAGGTACATCATTGCGCACAATGTTCCTTGAGGGTCGCGGTTTGAACTCTTCATACGCTATCTATCAGGATGCTACAGGCCGTGCTATGGAGCGCGTACTCGCATTCGGTATCGGTATCGGTTCAGGTTACATGTTCGAGACAACATTCGAGCGCGAGGCAGTTTCTGACCTCACAGGTGAGCGTGGTTCTTTGATGGGTGCTATCCAGGGTCTTCTCCTTGCACAGTACGAGGTATTGCGCGAGAATGGCCACACACCTTCTGAGGCATTCAACGAGACAGTTGAGGAGCTTACACAGTCTTTGATGCCCCTCTTCGCTAAGAACGGTATGGACTGGATGTATGCTAACTGCTCTACAACAGCTCAGCGTGGTGCTTTGGACTGGATGACTCCTTTCCACGATGCTATCAAGCCCGTTATGTACCAGCTCTACGACTCTGTTAAGACAGGTAAAGAGGCTCAGCGCTCTATCGACTCTAACTCACAGCCCGACTACCGCGAAAAGCTCAACGAGGAGTTGAAGGCTCTCCGCGAGAGCGAGATGTGGCGTACAGCTGTGGTTGTTCGTCAGCTCCGTCCCGAGAACGATGCTACCCAGAAGTAATATTGTTCCATTGACATAACAACACAAAAAATGCAAGACCGCGGTCTTGCATTTTTTGTGTTTACTATTATTGTTGTCCGGTAAATTTTTATCCTGCTTATGTTTTGGAACTCCTCCGTCTTCAAAAACAAGGTAAACAACTCTCCCTCTTGGATAAGAGGGAGTACCCAAAGGGGGAGGGAGTTTGAATAAAAACACAAGCAATAGTTTCAAACTCCTCCGTCTTCAACCGCTTTTGCGTTTGAATCCACCCCTGTCTATCCGCATTTGCAATGCGGATGCTTTGAGTATCAGCATTTACAATGCGCTTATATAATCCAATTTATTACTGTCCGGTAAACATGTTTAAGTTCCTAAGATTCCATTCTTTAAGTTGCTACAAGCCCCAATTCATTATTAAGACAAATTTAAGTCAATGATTGGAACTCCCTCGCCCTTTGGGCACTCCCTCTTCAAGAGGGAGAATGTCAGACATTAGTAATTTTCAGGAATTTATATTCCTCCTCTTGAAGAGGAGGTGGATTCAAAAACTCGTTTTTGAAGACGGAGGAGTTCCAAAACATAAGCAGAATAAAAATTTACCGGACAGTAATAAGAAACTGTTTGAATTTTATTAGAAAATAATTCTATATTTGCGCTGTTTATTTCGGCTTATTTGAGTCTATTTTGGCATCTTTTCTTTCTTATTTTTTGGAAATAGCCCGCTATTCCCTGCAAAATGCGAAAGAAAATCTACTCAAAATAGCTCTCAAATAATTCCAAAATAAAATTCAAACAGCTTCTAATTCAAAAACTATTTTTTTACAGGGTCGCAGGTGAGACCTACGCCGAGCTTTTTGAAAATCTTCTGGTCGACCTCGCTGAGCATCACGGTCGAGTGAATCTGACAACCGTTCAACTTGGGCAACTGATCGATGGCCTTGCGGCAATTTTCGTCGCGGTTGCTGAGCAGGGAGATTGCCACAAGTACCTCATCGGTGTGCAGACGGGGATTCTTTCCATGCAGATACTCCACCTTTGTCTTCTGAATGGGAGAGATAAGCTCTTCGGGAATCAGTTTCACTTCATGCGGTATCCCTGCCAAGTGCTTTAGTGCATTCAGCAGCAACGCAGCACTGGGGCCTAAGAGAGAACTTGAGCGGGAGGTTATTATCGTACCGTCAGAAAGTTCTATGGCAGCAGCCGCAACGCCCGACAGTTCCTTGCGCTCATGCGCCGCAACGGTTGTCCTGCGGTAATCGGTCGTCAGCTTCGCCTGCTTCATTATGAGGGCTATCTTGTTCACCTCATTTTCGTTGCCACCCGTCTTTGCAAGGTCGCACAAGGCATAATAGTATCGTCTGATTATTTCGTCGCGTGCAGCATTGCAACACACATCCTCGTCGTTCATGCAGAAGCCTATCATGTTCACTCCCATGTCTGTAGGGGATTTATAGGGGCTCTCGCCATATATGCCTTCGAAGAGAGCATTGAGGACAGGGAAAATCTCAATATCCCTGTTGTAATTTACTGCAATCTCGCCGTATGTCTCCAAATGGAAAGGATCTATCATGTTTACATCGTTGAGGTCGGCAGTCGCTGCTTCGTATGCCATATTCAACGGATGCTTCAGGGGGAGACTCCACACGGGGAAGGTCTCGAACTTCGCGTACCCCGCCTTTATTCCACGCTTGTTTTCGTGATAGAGCTGACTAAGACAGACTGCCATCTTTCCGCTGCCGGGACCGGGAGCAGTTACAACCACCAACGGACGAGTAGTCTCCACATAGTCGTTCTTTCCGAAGCCTTCGTCGGAGTCTATAAGTGCCACATTGTTGGGGTAACCCTCGATTGTGTAGTGATAGTAAACCTTTATGCCCAAACGCTCCAGGCGTATTCTGTAAGCATCGGCACTCGACTGGCCATTGTAGTGGGTTACAACGACACTGCTTACGTAGAGACCCACCTTTTCAAACTCATCGCGCAGGCGCAGGACATCCTCATTGTATGTGATTCCCAAGTCGCTCCTCATCTTGTTCTTTTCAATATCGAGGGCACTGATCACAAACACAACTTCCGCACAGTCGCTGAGTTGCATGAGCATCTGCAATTTCGAGTCGGGCTTGAAGCCGGGCAACACACGGCTTGCATGGTTGTCATCAAACAATTTACCTCCAAATTCGAGGTATAGTTTATCGCCGAACTGAGCTATGCGCTCTTTGATACGTTCGGACTGTATCTTGAGATATTTCTCGTTATCGAATCCTGTTTTCATACGGAATACAAAAATAACACTTCTTGATTCTTCTACAAAAGAATCAAGAAAAAATGTTCCGAATATTTTCACACAAACAGACAGAGCAGGCGACCGCCTGCTCTGTCTGTTTGTGTATCAATTATTGGGTACCGGAGTACCTATCGGATAGAAATTCACTAAGTTGAGGTCGAATATAAGTGTCGAATATGGCGGGATTCCGCTTACATCCTTACGGTCGCCGTAACCGAGGGCGGCGGGAACATATATGCGCCACACATCACCCTTCGCCATGTGCGTCATGGCGGTTGTCCAGCCGCGTACGCAACCCGGGAGGTTGAGTTTGCTGGGTACATTCACCTCAGGATCCAACTGACCAAGATAGGACTCGTCGAAGATTGCACCATCGGGATAGGTCTTCGAGGGGATAAGGCGGCCGCGGTAGTTCACAAGCACGGTGTCGGAGTATGAGGGCGATTCTGTGCCGTTGCCCCGGCTGATAACCTTGCAATAGACATAATACTGATTGCCCCACTGCAATGTATCATTTATTCCGTATGCAAGATAGACTCTCCAGTCGCCCGATTCGTTGGCGCGTGCCACCGTCGCGATAGAGTCGATATACTCGCTGTTGCGCACCGACCAGTTGGCATATTCGCCGGCCTCCTCGGTCTCGTCGCATGAGACAAGACCGAAGAATGCCACGAACAAAAAGAGTGAATATATCTTTAAATACTTCATCGGTTATGAAAGTTTTTTGAGAACACTGGTGATGCTTACCTTGTCCTGCAACATTTCGCGCAGGTCGGCAATAGCCACACGCTTCTGCTCCATTGTGTCGCGGTCGCGCAGGGTTACCATATTATCCTCAAGAGTCTGGTGATCCACTGTTACGCAGTAGGGAGTACCGATGGCATCCATACGGCGGTAGCGCTTGCCGATAGAGTCCTTCTCCTCGTAATAACAGTTGAAGCTGAACTTGAGTTCATTCATTATCTCGCGTGCCTTTTCGGGCAGGCCATCCTTCTTCACAAGGGGAAGCACTGCGAGCTTCACAGGTGCGAGGGCTGCGGGCAATTTGAGTACCACGCGTGTCTCACCGTTGGAAACAGTCTCCTCTGTGTACGCTGCACACATTACGCTGAGGAACATACGGTCAACACCGATAGAGGTCTCTATGACGTAGGGAGTGTAGCTCTCGTTGAGTTCGGGGTCGAAGTATTTGATGTTCTTTCCGCAATACTTCTCGTGCTGGCTAAGGTCGAAGTTCGTACGTGAGTGGATACCCTCTACCTCCTTGAAGCCGAAGGGCATCTTGAACTCGATGTCCGTAGCTGCGTTTGCATAGTGGGCGAGTTTCTCGTGGTCGTGGTATCTGTACTTGTCATCGCCGAAGCCGAGGGCCTTGTGCCATTTGAGACGGAAAGCCTTCCAGTGCTCGAACCACTCCATCTCTTTACCGGGCTGTACGAAGAACTGCATCTCCATCTGCTCGAACTCTCTCATTCTGAAGATGAACTGACGGGCCACAATCTCGTTGCGGAATGCCTTACCGATCTGTGCAATACCGAAGGGGATACGCATACGACCTGTCTTCTGCACATTGAGGTAGTTCACGAAGATACCCTGTGCAGTTTCGGGACGGAGATACACCTTCATTGCACCGTCGGCTGTAGAGCCCATTTCTGTAGAGAACATCAGGTTGAACTGACGCACCTCTGTCCAGTTGCGTGTACCTGAAATGGGGCACACAATCTCCTCGTCAACTATGATCTGACGGAGTTCCTCCAAGTCAACATTGTTCATTGCCACCGAGAAACGCTCGTGGAGAGCATCGCGCTTAGCCTTCTCTGCAAGCACTTTGGGGTTGGTCTGGCAGAACATTTCGCGGTCGAACGACTCGCCGAAGCGCTTGGCAGCCTTGGCTACCTCCTTCTCTATCTTCTCGTCGTACTTTGCAATCTGCTCTTCGATAAGAACATCTGCTCTGTAGCGTTTCTTTGAATCGCGGTTGTCGATCAAGGGGTCGTTGAAGGCATCAACGTGGCCTGAAGCCTTCCAGATTGTGGGGTGCATGAAGATTGCAGAATCTATACCCACGATATTGTCGTGCAGCAGCACCATGCTCTGCCACCAATAGGTCTTTATATTGTTTTTCAACTCCACGCCCATCTGTCCATAGTCGTACACAGCACCGAGGCCGTCGTAAATATCACTTGAGGGGAATACAAAGCCGTACTCCTTGCAGTGGGCTACCACTTTCTTAAATACATCGTCTTGAGCCATCTTTATTTATATTGTTTTGATTTATTTTTAACAAAAATGGATTTATCCACAAAAACTACTGTGCAAAATCCGAAAAGTTTGCGCAAAGTAAATCATTTTTTCCGAAATATCCCCAATTGTATGCTAAATAATTAAGGATGGTTCTATAAGAATGCGATGTTCAGTGTCTGTCCTCGGGCTTTATGGGGTCGCTTACAATATGTAGCGGCACAAATTCAAGATAATCGAACCAATGTTCATTATATCCACTATATATAGAATTAGGATTTTCTTCTCCAATATATCTGAAGCGCATCCAATGCTCACCCTCCACAAGGTATTCAGTCAAAGCTATTTTGCGCATTATAGTGTAATCGTCTCGTGCAGTACCATTATCATAACCCGGTTCAAAATTATCGTAATAATATGTATCAGGGGCTTTCATCCAGCCTTTATTCCTGAGAAGCTTGTCATTTTCCACTCCATTATCTAACGTTTCATTGTCCCTTACCCATCCGATGCGTTCGTCTGTCGACATTATATCCGTGCAAATAGGTAGCCCGCATATCTTGTCATCGAAATAGACTTGAAAAAAATCTGTTTCACCAATATGTTTACTCATTGGCAACATTGTTGAAAATCTGATTTCGTATGTTCTTGTCGGTATAGGAGGTATCTTTATGGCTACATCATATTGGTTCATAAACACAAAAATATCACCGTTGTGACCATAATCAATACGATAGTGCATCAGGTCTTCCAGACCACATTTTTTAAGCCCTTTGCAAT
>SUXT01000079.1 GCA_015060835.1 Bacteroidales bacterium | reverse complement strand
CATTGCTGCTATGCGTTTGTTGCCATCGCTGAACGAGTGGTTTTTGGTAACAAGATAGAGTAACATTGCCGCCTTCTCCTCAACACTTGGATATAACTCAACACCGCCGAATGTCTGGTATATCTGCCCTATTGAACTTTTAAAAGAGTTATCTTTTTCATTGGCAAACAGATTACTCTCTCCAAATTTCTCTTTCAAACTCAAAATCGCTTCCATCGCATTCTCGTATGTTGCGCGGAATCGCTCCTCATTGGTAGTGTTCTCAATGGTCAGTTGCTGATAGTCGTAGCGGTCGAGGGTATCAAGTGCATAGACATAATCTGTAACAACGGAAAGCAAGCCGGTTGATTGCTCATCGGTTAATTTTTCTTGTGAATGAACTGTGCTCGCAAGCAAACGTACAACATCTTTAAGTTCGTTGTAATGCTCAATTCTAATCTTGTCGTTAATGGCATAACCTTTTATTATATAATTCTTTAATATGCGGTTTGCCCAAATGCGGAACTGAGTACCGCGGATAGAGTTTACCCTATAACCAACAGATATTATCATATCAAGGTTGTAGTATGGTATCTCACGTGTAACATATCGTTTTCCCTCTTTACGAACTTGTGCAATTTTTGCACAGGTTGATTCCCTCTCTAATTCTCCAATTTTATACACGTTATTTATATGACGCAGTATAGATGTTCTATCAGTGTCAAACAGCAATGCCATTTGGCTTTGTGATAGCCATACGGTCTCATTCTCCAATTTTACTTCAAGCGAAATGACATTGTCCTCACTTGTGTATATTGCTATCGGAGATGCCTCAAATTCACCGCTATGCATAGGAGGGTACTCCTGCTTGTTGTGGTCGTTCAATATTGGTGTTTCCATTGGTTATTGGTTATTTTCATAATTCATAGCCCTAACGGAGTACGCTTTAAAATATAACCCTTTCAGGGTTTGTTTTTCAAGTTCCATCAAGTTCATATGTAATATACAAATACACACATAACTATCTCTGCCACAAAAATACCTCCTTTTGTCGGTATGTGCAAATTATGTGCGGACCGGATACATTTTTCATTTGAGTTATCGCACATTTTGAAACATTATAGATAAAAACAACAGCACACCGACAAGAGAGGACAACGCAACAAAAACCGCGAAAAATTTTGTATTGCACCCACTAAATAGTATCTTTGCGAAATTAAGTTAAGAAACTGTTTAAATTTTATTGGATAAAGTTTTCTATATTTGCGACTTTGTTTCGGATTCTTTGAGTCTATTTTAGGCATCTTATCTTTCTTGTCTTTTGGAAATAGCCCGCTATTCCCTGCAAGACAACAAAGAAAATCTACTCTAAAATAGCTCTCAAATAATTCCGAAATAAAATTCAAACAGCTTCTAAGTATCTTGGTGTATTGTATAAAGAAAAACACCCGGACACGACAGCAAACAACGAATTATTAATTAAAAACAAATAGAAGCTGTTTGACACAGTTCAGGCAACTTCGTAGCGCCAAAAACAAGACCATGAGCGACCAACGTTACATGATGCGCGGTGTATCGGCATCGAAAGAGGATGTTCACAATGCAATCAAGAACATTGACAAGGGACTTTACCCCAAAGCCTTCTGTAAAATAATCCCCGATATTCTGGGCGGCGACCCCGAATATTGCAACATTATGCATGCCGACGGAGCAGGCACAAAATCGTCTCTCGCTTACCTTTACTGGAAAGAGACAGGCGACCTCTCTGTGTGGAAAGGTATTGCACAGGATGCACTCATAATGAATATCGACGACCTGCTGTGTGTAGGTGCGACAGACAACATACTTGTATCATCAACCATAGGACGCAACAAGTTGCTCGTACCCGGTGAGGTAATCTCGTCAATCATCAACGGCACAGACGAACTGCTTGCCGAACTGCGCGAAATGGGCGTAGGTGTATATGCCACCGGCGGCGAGACAGCCGATGTAGGCGACCTTGTACGCACCATCATCGTCGACTCAACCGTAACATGCCGCATGAAGCGCAGCGATGTAATCGACAATGCCAACATCGCCCCCGGCGATGTAATCGTGGGCATGGCATCATACGGACAGGCTACATACGAAAAAGAGTACAACGGAGGAATGGGCAGCAACGGACTCACCTCGGCACGCCACGATGTATTCTCGAAATATCTTGCCGAGAAATATCCCGAAAGCTACGACAAGGCAGTACCCGACGAACTTGTATATTCAGGCGGGCTCAAGCTCACCGATGCAGTTGAGGGCTCACCCCTCGACGCAGGCAAGTTGGTGCTCTCCCCCACCCGCACATACGCACCCGTAATAAAGAAACTGCTTGACGCACTGCGTCCTCAGATACATGGAATGGTACACTGCTCAGGCGGCGCACAGACAAAGGTGCTTCACTTCGTAGGCGACAACTGCCGCGTGGTAAAGGACAATATGTTCCCCGTGCCCCCATTGTTCAAGACGATCAAAGAGCAGAGCAACACCGACTGGAGCGAAATGTACAAAGTATTCAACATGGGACACCGCATGGAGATATACCTTCCCGCAGAATACGCCGAAGAGGTCATCGCCATCAGCAAGAGCTTCGGCATAGAGGCACAGGTAATAGGCCGTGTAGAGGCAAGCGACAAAAAGGAGCTTATCATAAAGAGCGAGTTTGGCGAATTTAAATACTAAAAAAGGAAAATGGCAGAGAACAACACCCTGTTAGAAAAACTGGAGAGCCTCGTCGCACGCTTCGAAGAGGTATCCACACTCATCACCGACCCCAATGTCATTGGCGACCAACGCCGCTACGTAAAACTCACAAAAGAGTACAAGGAACTTGGCGACCTTATGGCCGCACGCAAGGAGTACATTCAGGTGCTTAACGGCATTGAGGAGGCAAAAGAGATAATAGCCAACGAGAGCGACCAGGAGATGCGCGAAATAGCCCGCGAAGAGCTCGACGACTGTCAGAAGCGCCAGCCCGAACTCGAAGAACGCATCAAGCTGCTGCTCATCCCCGCCGACCCGCAGGACAGCCGTAACGCAGTGCTCGAAATACGAGGCGGCACAGGAGGCGACGAGGCAGCCCTCTTCGCCGGCGACCTCTTCCGCATGTATAGCAAATACTGCGAAATGAAAGGCTGGCGTCTCGAAGTATCCAGCGCAAGCGAAGGCGCAGCCGGAGGATTCAAGGAGATAATCTGCTCCGTAAGTGGAGACAGCGTATACGGAACACTGAAATACGAATCGGGCGTACACCGCGTACAGCGCGTACCCGCCACCGAGACACAAGGCCGCGTACACACATCGGCAGCATCAGTGGCAGTGTTGCCCGAAGCCGAAGAGTTCGATGTAGTGATAAACGAAGGCGAGATTAAATGGGACACCTTCCGCAGTAGCGGTGCCGGCGGACAGAACGTAAACAAGGTAGAATCGGGAGTGCGCCTGCGCTACAATTGGAAGAACCCCAACACCGGTGTAGTCGAAGAGATACTCATCGAATGTACCGAGACACGCGACCAGCCCAAGAACAAGGAGCGTGCCCTCGCGCGCCTGCGTACGTTCATCTATGACAAAGAACACCAGAAATACATAGACGACATTGCCTCAAAACGTAAGACAATGGTGTCTACCGGCGACCGTTCGGCCAAGATACGCACCTACAACTATCCACAGGGACGCATCACCGACCACCGCATAAACTATACGATATACAACCTTCAGGCATTCGTCAACGGCGACATACAGGAATGTATCGACAGACTCATTGTAGCAGAGAACGCCGAGCGAATGAAAGAAAACGAATTATAAGAACCAAATCGTTACAGCCATGAACAGACAAGAACTCATCAAACAGATAAAAGAGAAAAAATCATTCCTTTGTGTAGGCCTCGACAGCGATCCCCGCAAACTTCCCGAATGCCTCAAGGATAGCGACGATGCTGTATTCGAATTCAACAAAGCCATCATAGATGCTACTGCACAATACGCAGTAGCCTACAAGCCCAACCTCGCATTCTACGAGGCACAAGGCATCAAAGGCTGGATAAGCTTCGAGAAGACAGTGGAATACCTCCGCACCAACTACCCCGAACAGTTCATCATCGCCGATGCAAAGCGCGGAGACATAGGCAACACATCATCACTCTATGCACGTTCGTTCTTCGAAGAGGTCAAGGTGGACGCCCTCACCGTAGCCCCCTACATGGGCAAGGACAGCGTATCGCCTTTCCTCGAATACGAAGGCTTCTGGACAATCGTACTCGCACTCACATCAAACCCCGGCTCGCACGACTTCCAGCTCACCGAGGACAGCGAAGGCGAAAAACTGTATGAAAAAGTTCTGAAAACCTCACAGCAGTGGGGCACCGACGAAAATATGATGTATGTAGTGGGCGCCACACAGGGCAAAGCCTTCGAAAACATCCGTCGCATCGTCCCCAACCACTTCCTGCTCGTTCCCGGCGTAGGCGCACAGGGCGGTTCACTTGAAGAGGTATGCAAATACGGCATGAACAGCGACTGCGGTCTGTTGGTCAATGCCAGCCGCGCCATCATCTTCGCCGACAGCAGCGAGAACTTCGCTACAGTAGCAGGCGAAAAGGCACGCGACTACCAGCAGCAGATGGAAAAAGAATTGTCATTGCACAAGGTTATCTAAGCAGACCATCTAAGACAAGTTCTATAAAAAATATACACCAAAAAGCGAATTTAGTTGAAATAGAGCTACTATTAAAAATTAAATCACTATCTTCGCTTGATTAAAGACAAGAACTTACCTAATGAAATTTACAGCAAAACAGATAGCAGCATTCATCCAGGGAGAAATCGTTGGAAATGAAAATGCCGAAGTATACACATTTGCCAAGATAGAAGAAGGCACCCCCGGTGCCCTCTCCTTTCTGTCAAATCCCAAATACACAGAATACATCTACACCACACAATCCTCAATAGTCCTTGTAAACAAAGACTTTGAGCCACAGAGCGAAATAAGCGCCACACTCATCAAAGTGGACAACGCCTACGAAAGCCTCGCCAAGCTGATGATGCTCTACGAATCGATGAAACCCAAGAAACAGGGCATCAGTTCACTGGCATCAATAGCCGCAAGCGCCAAAATAGGCGAAAACGTATACATCGCCCCCTTCGTTGTAGTAGGTGAAAACTGTGAAATAGGCGACGGTTGCATGCTCCACGACGGAGTATCGGTAGGCGACGGAGCCAAGATAGGCGAAGGCACAGTCCTCAACGCCCATGTAACAGTATACCACGACTGCCACGTAGGCAAGAACTGCATCCTCCACAGCGGATGCGTAATCGGCGCCGACGGATTCGGATTCGCCCCCACACCCAACGGCTACGAAAAGATTCCCCAGATAGGAATCGTAAAAATAGAAGACAACGTAGAGATAGGTGCAAACACCTGTATCGACCGCGCGACAATGGGCGCAACCATAGTACACTCAGGTGTCAAGCTCGACAACCTCGTACAGATAGCCCATAACGACGAAATAGGCAGCCACACAGCAATGGCAGCACAGGTAGGCGTAGCCGGCACAACAAAGATAGGCGAATGGTGCATATTCGGCGGACAAGCCGGCATCTCGGGCCACAGCAGCATAGGCGACCGCACGACAGTAGGCCCCCAGTGCGGCACCATAGGAAGCCTCAAGAGCGGTGTAACCGTACTCGGCTCACCCGCCATCGATGCAAAAGAATACATCAAAATATCAGCATACAGCAAGAAGCTCCCCACGATGGAGAAGACCATCAAACAACTGAAAAAAGAGATTGAGGAGCTGAAGGCAGAGCTGAACAAGAAGTAATTACTAATTTATAGAACCTCTAAAGATGAGCAACAAGCAACAAACTCTAAACGGAAGTTTCTCACTGTTCGGTAAAGGATTGCACACAGGTCTCAACCTCACAGTAACCTTTAACCCCGCACCCGAAAACCACGGATACAAAATACAGCGTATCGACCTTCCCGGCGAGCCCATCATAGATGCTATTGCCGAGAATGTAACAGAAACCACACGCGGCACAGTACTCACCAAAAAAGAGGCCCGCGTCAGCACCGTAGAACACGCAATGGCAGCCCTCTTCGCCCTCGGCGTAGACAACTGTCTCATGCAGGTGAACGGCCCTGAGTTCCCCATACTCGACGGAAGTGCAAAATACTATGTAGAAAACATCGAGCGTGTAGGAATCAAAGAACAGAATGCCGAGCGCGACACATTCATAATAAAATCAAAAGTAGAGATACGCGACGAGAAGACAGGCAACTCAATCATTGTCCTCCCCGACGAAAAATTCAGTCTCAACGTACTTGTACACTACGACTCGGACATACTCTTCAACCAATACGCCACGCTCGAAAGCATGGACGACTTCAAGAAAGAGATTGCATCGAGCCGCACCTTCGTCTTTGTCCGCGAACTTGAGCCCCTGCTCTCGGCAGGCCTTATAAAAGGCGGCGACCTCGACAATGCCATCGTCATCTACGAGCGCCAGTTGCCCCAGGACAAATACGATAGTCTTGCCGACATCATGGGCGTACCCCACATGGATGCCACCAAACTCGGCTACCTCAACCACAAACCCCTTGTGTGGAACAACGAACCCGCGCGCCACAAACTGCTTGACATCATCGGCGACCTCGCCCTCATAGGCAAGCCCATACAGGGACGCATCATCGCCACCTGTCCCGGACACGGCATAAACAACAAGTTTGCCCGCGAGATGCGCAAGATAATACGCCAGCACGAGATACAGGCCCCCATCTACGTACCCGACCGCGAACCGGTGATGGATGTCAACCGCATACGCCAGTTGCTCCCCCACCGCTATCCCATGTTGCTCGTAGACAAGGTTATAGAGCTCGGTTCAAATCACATAGTAGGTATCAAGAACGTAACCATCAACGAATCCTTCTTCGACGGCCACTTCCCCGAAGAGCCCGTAATGCCCGGTGTGCTCATCATCGAAGCCCTCTCGCAATGCGGTGGTCTGCTTGTGATGAATATGCTCGACGAACCCGAAAAATACTCGACCTACTTCCTTAAGATAGACAAAATTGCCTTCCACAAGAAAGTGACTCCCGGCGATACCCTCATCTTCAAGATAGAGCAGATAGCCCCCCTGCGCCACGGAATATCCATGATGCGCGGATACGTATTCGTAGGCGAACGCCTCGTAGCCGAAGCACAGTTCACCGGCCAGATAATAAGACACAAAGAGTAACACAAACCTAAAATCAGGAAATATGATAAGTCCATTAGCATATATCGATCCCGAAGCAAAGATAGGCGAAAACTGCGAAATCGGTGCCTTTGCCTATATAGACAAGAATGTCGTAATCGGAGATAACAACACCATAATGCCCCAGGCAACCCTCCTTAGCGGAACACGCATGGGCAACAACAACACCATCTTCCCCGGCGCGGTAATCGGTGCAATTCCCCAAGACCTCAAATTCCGCGGCGAAGAGACAACAGCCGAAGTAGGCGACAACAACACCATACGCGAAAATGTAACCATCAACCGCGGTACAGCCTCAAAAGGCAAGACTGTGGTAGGCAGCAACAACCTGCTCATGGAAGGTTGCCACGTAGCCCACGACAGCGAAGTTGGCAGCGGTTGCATCATCGGCAACTCTACAAAAATCGCCGGTGAAGTGGAAATAGCCGACAACGCCATCCTTAGCGCCAATGTACTTGTGCACCAGTTCAGCCGCATAGCCGGATACGGAATGGTACAAGGCGGATGCCGACTCAACAAAGACATCCCCCCCTACATAATAGTAGGTCGCGAGCCCTCGCGCTACAGCGGAATAAACATAGTAGGTCTGCGCCGCAGAGGATTCAGCAACGAGACAATCAACAACATACACAACGCCTACCGTCTCATCTACAACAGCGGATACAACGTAAGCGATGCAGTGAAAAAAATAAAGGAAGAGATACCCCAGTGCCCCGAAGTAGACAGCATCATCAACTTCATTGAAAATGTATCTACCCGTGGTATAATCGGATAAAGAATAACCCAATTCAGAGACCAGAAATATGATATACAAATTCAGACTCTTATCGGACGAAGTAGAAGACTTCCGTCGCGACATAGAAATAGACTCCGACGCAACGTTCTACGACCTTCACAAGGCCATCCTCGCAGCCACAGGATACAGCGACGACCAGATGACCTCGTTCTTCCTCTGCGACGACCGTTGGGAAAAGGAGACAGAAATAACCCTTGAGGACATGGGCAGCCGCTCCGACGAAGACAACCTCATAATGCGCGACACCATCATCGGTGATATGCTCGAAGAGGAGAAGGAGCGCCTGATATACGTGTTCGACCCTCTCGCCGACCGCGTATTCTTCATGGAACTGAGCAAAATAAAATACGGCGAAAACATCGACGAGGCACGATGCACAAAAAGCATCGGCGAAGCCCCCGTACAGCTGCTCGATTTTGACGAAATAATGAAAAAGAGCGAAGCAAACGCATCGAGTCTCATCGAAGACCTCGACGACGACTTCTACGGCTCCGACTCATACAACGACGACGAATTCGATGCAGACGGCTTCGACATCAACGACATAGCAGATCCAAGTTCATACAACTACTAAGAAGCTGTTTAAATTTTCTTGAAAAATAATTCTATATTTACGATGTCTGTTTCGGTTTCTTTGAGTCTATTTTGGCATCTTTTCTTTCTTATTTTTTGGAAATAGCCCACTATTACCTGCAAAATGCGAAAGAAAATCTACTCAAAATACCTCTCAAATAAATCCGAAATAAAATTTAAACAGCTTCTAACCGATGAACAACCTTGTAGTAATCATAGGTCCTACAGCAGTCGGCAAGACTAAGATAAGCTTAGCTCTTGCCGACCACTTTAAATGCCCTATCATATCGGCCGATTCCCGACAAATGTACAAAGGGTTGGAGATAGGCACAGCCATGCCCACAAAAGAAGAACTGCAACAACACAAGCACTACTTTGTGGCACAACTGACACCCGATGATTACTACAGCGCCGCCCGATACGAGCAGGAGGTAATGGCATTGCTCGAAGAGGAGTTCCCCCAACACCCCACAATGATACTCAGCGGCGGCTCGATGCTCTATATCGACTCAGTGTGTAATGGCATAGACGACATCCCCACCGTCGACGACGAGACACGCAACTTCATCAAAGAGAAATACGAGCGCGAAGGGCTGGAGCAACTATGCAACGAACTGCGTCTTATGGACCCCGAATATTACGAGGAGGCCGACAAGAAAAACCCTAAACGGGTGATGCACGCACTCGAAATATGCTACATGACCGGCCGCACATACAGCTCCTACCGCACTCGCGACCACAAGAAGAACAAAAGGCCGTTCAACATAATAAAGATAGGCCTGCGCCGCGAGAGGGAAGAACTCTACCAACGCATCAACGACCGCGTCGACCAGATGATAGAGCAAGGCCTCGTTGAAGAAGCCCGACGCTTCTACCCCATGCGCGAAAAGAACTCTCTCAACACCGTAGGCTACAAAGAACTCTTCAAGTACTTCGACGGCGAATGGACACTCCCTTTCGCAATAGAAAAAATAAAACAGAACACACGCATATACTCGCGTAAACAGACCACATGGTACAGACGCGACGAAGATATAACGTGGTTTCACCCCGACGAAACAGAAAAAATAATAACCTACATAGAAAAAACAATACAACCATGAAGACAAAAATCCTACTACTCGTCCTCGCCTGCATGACAGCAATAGGCACAATGGCACAGCGCCATGGAGGTAAAGTAATTGAAGAAAGCATGAACAGCGAAATTCTCAAGAGAGAAAAGAACTACTGCGTCTACCTCCCCAAGAGCTACGAAAAAGAGACAGACCGCAGCTACCCCGTACTCTACCTGCTTCATGGCCTCACCAACAACTACAAATCATGGCGTGACCTCGGCGACATCGGTCCCATTGCCAACCAGATAATCAATGCCGGCAACGCCAACGAAATGATTATCATCATGCCCGATGCAGGCACCGACTACGATGGCTACTTCAACTGGGGCGACAAATGGCGCTACGAAGACTTCTTCTTCACAGAATTCATGCCCACCGTAGAGAAGAAATACCGTATAAAGGCAGACAAGGAGCACCGCGCCATCGCAGGCCTCTCAATGGGTGGCGGAGGTACCCTCGGATACGCAATGCACCACCCCGAGCTCTTCTCAAGCGCATTCGCCATGAGCGCCTACATGGGAGCACGTTCTATGCATGAGTCAATCAGCCACAAGAACGAACGCGGCGAAGCATTCACACAGAGCGTAATTGAGAACAACTGCCAGGTATATCTCGAAAATGCAGACGAGGATAAAAAAGCAGCCTTGCGCACCGTACGCTGGTTCCTCGACTGCGGCGACGACGACTTCCTCTTCTTCCAGAATGTAGAGTACATCAAGACAATGAAGATGGCACGTATCCCCGTACAGTTCCGCGTACGCGACGGCATCCACGACTGGTGCTACTGGCAGGAATCACTCTTCATAGCACTCCCCTTCATCTCAAACGGTTTTGGGAAATAACAACACAAACAGCAATAATCGGAACTGCACCTCCTGATGGGTGCAGTTCTTTTTTTTTGCACTCTTGATAGAAATTTCACTGACAAGCACTCGATATTACAAAATAAGGAAAAAAGAGAAATACAAACTTTTGCGTAAAATAAACACATAAAATTTGGAAAGAAGAAAAATAGCCCTTATCTTTGCGTGCATCGAACGCAAACAAATATCAATATGGAAGAAAAAAAATACTGTTACCGATACCCCCACCCCGCAGTAACAACCGACTGCGTAATCTTTGGCTTCGATGGTGTAAGCATCAAAGTGTTGCTGGTGCAACGCGGCATCGATCCCCACAAAGGCAAATGGGCACTCCCCGGAGGATTCTTGAAGATGGACGCCCCAGCCGAAGAGTGTGCCCGCCGAGAACTCTGCGAAGAGACCGGGCTGCAAAGCACCACAGTGGAGCAGTTCCACACCTTCACAAGCGTAGACAGAGACCCACGCGAAAGAGTCATAACGATAGCCCACTACGCCCTTGTCCGTCTATCCGAAGTAAGAGGCGGCGATGACGCAGCAAAAGCCGAATGGTTCGCACTGGATGAAATACCCTGCCTCGCTTTCGATCACGACAGGATACTGCGCATGGCAACCGGACGACTGAAAGAACGCATCTGCTTCGAGCCAATAGGCTTCGAGCTGCTGCCCGAAATCTTCACCATGCCCGAACTGCAGAACCTCTACGAAGCAATCCTCGAAGTAAAGTTCGACCGACGCAACTTCTACAACAAAATGCTCAAACTCGGCATACTCACAGAAGCCGAAGAACGCCCCAAAAATACCTCGCGCCGCATACCCTGCAAATACCGCTTCAATGCTGCGAAGTACAAAGAACTGAAACAAAAAGGGTTCAGGCTTGAATTTTAAGAAGCTGTTTGAATTTTATTTTCATAAGATAGGCTGCGCCTCGGAATAATATTCAAGTAAACTTGATATTCTTCTCTCGGCTTGCACTATCTTTCGGAATTATTTGAGAGCTATTTAACTTCGTTGAAGTTGCTATCACTCGCTGTGCAATTTGTGAACAAGTTCACATTGCGCTCGTTTAACCGCAACTTTTGGAGTAGATTTTCTTTCGCATTTTGCAGGGAATAGCGGGCTATTTCCAAAAAATAAGAAAAAAAAGATGCCAAAATAGACTCAATCGACGCCAAACCGAGTGCTATTCAAGCTATGCTTGAAAATAGCCGAGGTGCGAAGGAGATAAACTCTGTTAAAGAAGCCGAAATAAACAGCGCAAATATAGAATTATTTTCTAATAAAATTCAAACAGCTTCTAAGACCATCAGTAACGACAAAAAACAACATACCAGCATGTATAACAGAAAGTACACACCGGGATATATAACCCGGCTCGAAAGAAACGAAATATTCGTATTCGGCAGCAACCTTGCCGGCGCACATGGTGGCGGCGCAGCCCGCATAGCATACCAAAATTTCGGAGCCGTATGGGGGCAAGGCGAAGGACTGCAAGGACAAAGCTATGCAATCCCCACCATGCAGGGAGGTGTAGAAACCATCGCCCCATACGTAGATAACTTTATTGAATATGCCATTACACACTACGAGTACACTTTCCTTGTAACCCGCATAGGCTGCGGCATAGCCGGCTTCACTGTAAAAGAGATAGCCCCCCTGTTCAAAGAAGCGATAGAACTCGAAAATGTAATACTCCCCAAAGAGTTTGTCGAAGCTATAGAAAATCAGGAGTAAAAAACGCCCACATCCCCTTGTCCATCCGCATTTGTAATGCGGATGCTATGAGTATTAGCATTTAGAAGCTGTTTGAATTTTATTTCGGAATTATTTGAGAGCTATTTTGAGTAGATTTTCTTTCGCATTTTGCAGGGAATAGCGGGCTATTTCCAAAAA
>SUXT01000078.1 GCA_015060835.1 Bacteroidales bacterium | reverse complement strand
GTGGTTTCTTTCTTCTAATTTACTGATTTTCAAGGAGATTACAAAATATTTACATAAGATAATTTACTAATTTTTAATAATTTAACAATGAGTCAAAGGTTGGTTTTCAACTACTGATTCGCATAAAATATAAAAACTGAAAGATGTGTCCAAAGATTAGCTTAAAGTGGGACAACTTTTCAAGTTACTTATTTCCACCGACATTGCAATGCAACGTTGCATTTTAGGTAATATATTTGATAATCATTATATTTTTTACTGCGAGTATAGTTTATCTTGTTCTTATCTCAGCCATATAAAGTAAGATTGTATGACTTAGGTTTGGTATCGGTTGAGTCTCTCTTTGGCATCTTTTCTTTCTGCTTGCATTTGCAATATTTTTCCTCAAACTATCATAAAATAAAGAAAAAGCACTATATTTGCATATTATATGATATGTTGAGAATATGGCAAAGAGTACGATGGGGACTAAATTGCCCCGAAAGTTGGAGCAGAAAATGCAGATTGTAGGTGAGCAAATTAAACTTGCCCGCTTACGTCGTAATCTCAGTGTTGCACAGGTGGCGGAGCGCGCTACTTGTTCGCCTCTTACAGTTTCACGCATAGAAAAAGGCGTGCCCACAGTGGCGATAGGCATCTATCTGCGTGTGTTGTATGCTCTACAGCTCGATGATGATATTCTATTTTTGGCAAAGGATGATGAACTCGGCAGAGCATTGCAGGATATGAACTTGCCACAACGTGAAAGGGCATCTAAAAAACTTTAAGTCTATATAGAATATGGAACTCTCATTACGCAAAACTAAAAAACAGAATTTAAATTTTGTCATATCTTCCTGCCCTTCAGAATTGGGAGAAGATGTAAATATTGCTTATAACTTTATTAAAGAGATGTTTTTTAGAGTTTGTAAGCAGTCTTTGTTGTTTAGCAGTAGCAAATATGATATTATCGAATACCCTTTTTTGTTTAGAGAGCGTCAGTTAGACTCTGTTGTATTACCTGTTATATCATCTCTATGCAATGGTTTGGTAATAGCTGAATATCCTATTGTTAGAGATAGCTGCATAAAAGGTTTTGAAAAAGATAATTCAAAAGGACGAATTGACTATTGGTGCGTATACAAGGACTATAGTTTGGTTATTGAAATGAAACATAGTTATGACGCATTTAGAACGGATAAAACCAATGATGAAAGGCTTATTAAAAGATGGGAAACGATGACTATAAGTCAACTTCAAGATGTCCGAAAAAATGTGAAATACTTTAGTGAAAATACAAAAGGGGTAATAAGAATAGGTCTTCATTTTATAACTCCATATTCTAGTCGAGATAACGATATGAATGATGTTACCTTTTTTGAGAGTAGTCAAAAAGACATCTTAAAAAGGTTAGCAAGAGATGTTAGCCGTCATAAGCCCAAAACTACGACCCCAAATTTCTTGGCAAGTTGGGTTTTGCCAGATGAAAACAAATACTTTGAAGTCTCTTATAAAGGCACCTATCCAGGCTTATTACTGCTGGGAAAGATTTATTCTTCCATTGCACACGAAGGATGTGTAAAAGTTAACGATTAGCTATGAAAAAGTTGTATATATATGCCGATTTCGATTGGCTCAAAGAGATTGAGTTGATTGGAGAACTCGGATACGAATCGCTTCGTGGCTCGGATAGTTATAGTTTCAAGTTTGCCGATAGTTGGATAAAAAAGTACAATGCTATCACCCTCAGCGAAGATCTTAACAACTATTCGGGGGTGCAATATACACAGCCGGATAAAGATATTTTTGGTTGCTTTGCTGATGCACTGCCTGATAGATGGGGACGCACTCTTCTTCTCCGTCGTGAGCAGATAATGGCACAGGAGGAGAGGCGTCCGGTTCGCCGATTATCATCGTTTGACTTTTTGACGGGTATTGATGACTTTTCCCGTATGGGAGGATTCCGTTTTAAGGAGACACCTGATGGTGAGTTCATCAACGCCGATAACTCTTTGCGTATTCCCCAATTGACCGACTTGCGAGAACTGATTGCAGCCAGCAAGGAGATTGAGAAAAGCGAGGAGACCAATGCGCTCCCCGAAAAACGATGGATTGCTCAACTTGTGCAGCCGGGTTCTTCGCTTGGTGGTGCAAGGCCAAAAGCAAATGTTGTAGATACGGACCGTAGTATATATGTTGCAAAGTTCCCATCATTGAAGGATGATTACGATGCAGGACTATGGGAGCATTTCTGCCATCTATTAGCCAAAAATGCAGGTATAAATGCAGCCGAAACAAAGGTTATAGCGACCAACGATAAGCACCATACACTCCTTTCTCGTCGCTTTGATAGAACGGATAGCGGCAAGCGGATACATTTTGCATCGGCAATGACACTGCTCGGATTAAACGATGGCGACAATGCAACAACGGGCAATGGTTATTTGGATATTGTAGATTTTGTATTGAGTGGCTGCGCCAATGTCGATACCAACTTGAGAGAGTTGTTCCGCCGAGTTGCATTCAATATATGCGTTGGCAATAGCGATGATCATTTCCGCAATCACGGTTTCCTGTTAACTGCAAAGGGGTGGACTCTCTCGCCTGCATACGATATGAATCCAACACTGAATGACCACCAAAGTCTGTTGATCAATAGCATGACCAATGTATCCGACCTCTCAATTCTTTTGGACTCTTGCGATGAATATATGCTTACTTACGAAGTGGCTAAAGGAATTATCGACAAGGTGGTTGTAGCGGTTAAAGACTGGCGCACATTAGCCAATAGATTAGGTATTGCCAAGAGAGAAATGTGCTTGTTTGAAGGGGTGTTTGATAATAGAATTAATGGTTGTACCTTTCCAAAGTAGTAACTCTGTTTAATAAGATACAGTTTCCTATCTCCCCTCAAACCTCTTCAGCCCTTCGATGGTGGTGCTGAATTGTATGGCTCCGCCTGATGCTTCGCGTGCCTTTTTCATCGATATGCTGATGTTGCGTATGTGTTCGGGGAACCTTGCAGTGTCGGGTGATATTATCTCCTTTCCTCTGTATTGCAGTATGTCGAGGTAGGCGAGGGCTGTTTCGTAGGTGTTGAGAGTGTTCTCGGCGCCGAAGTTGTAGACTCCGCCTTTGAGGGTGAGGGTGTGGGGGAGGTTGCTTATAACTTCGTCGATGTGGGTGATGCCGCGGTATTCTCGCGTTGCGAAGCGCAGAGTGGTACCGTTCTCTATTGCTTCCTTTATGTTGATTATGAAATTCCTGTGCGTGGGCATTCCTTCGCGGGCGGCGTCGTACATCCATGTGGCACGTAGGGCAACGGTCGCTTCGTATATTTCCGTCGCGCGTTGTTCGGCGAGCAGTTTGTGGCGGCCGTAGTGGTTTTCGGGGGATACGGGGAGTGCTTCGTCGAGCAAGCCTGTTTCGCTGTTGCCGTTGTAGACTTGGTCGGAGGAGAAGAATATGAATTTTGCTTCGTGGCGGCGGGCTGCTGTTGCAAGGTTTTCTACGCCTACAACATTTACAAGGTGGCTCTCTTCGGGGTGCTCCTCGCAGTATCCGGTGTTGGAGATGGCGGCGAGGTGAAGTATCGCATCGGGACGGTTGGCGTCCATGTAGCTGTTTACTGCCTCGGCCGATGTTATGTCAAATTCTCGATGACTGGGGGTAAGCAGGCTGTATCTGCTTTGCATGGCTTGCACGAAGCGGCTACCTACAAAGCCGCTTGCTCCTGTTACAAGGATTTTCTTCATAGTTTAGAAGTCCAGTCTGTATTTCTCTTTATCGCGTGTGCGACGGCTCTGGAATGCTGAGTCTACATAGTATCCCTTGTCGCGTTCTTTTCCGCCTACAATGTCGTCTACTATTCCGTTCTTCAGATTGTATTCTTTGTAGAGTTGTTCGTAGTCGCGGGTGTAGTCGGCGTCGGGGACTACATTGACATCGAAGCGCAGTATTGCAAGACCGTGAGGGGCTATGTTGCCGAAGATGCGCACGGTGTGTTGCACGTAGCCTGTGTTCTTGTTGCTGTTGTACTTCATCTGAAGGTAGGTGGTGCCGCCGGGGGGGGATTACGCGTTCGGCATCCTGTGCGAGGATGATACAGCCGCAGGAGGGCTGTATGTCGGTTATTTTCAGCGGTTCGGGGCCTTTGTTGCCTATCTTGTAGACTATGTTGAGCTGTTGTCCCTGGCGCACGGGGTAGTAGTGGCGTATGGAGTCTTCGACCTCGATGTTGGTCGGTCCGAGTCGTCTTTTGCAACCCATGGGGATGAGCATTGTGGCTATGATGGCGAGTATGAATAGTCTGTTCATTGTTTCTTGGGTATTATGTATATTTCGTCTATGGCTGTGTTGTGCCCTTTTGTTCCGGGAATGATTTTCAGTGTTACGTTGTCGCTGTTCTCTATTCCGGTCTTTATGTGGCATTCTATTATGTCGGTATTGTTGGTTGTGGGTGTCGGTTCTGTGGTGTTCAGTTTTTTGTTGTGTTGCCATATCTCTATCCTTGCGGGGGTGGATATCCTGTGTGCTTTCATTTGCAGGAAGTTTATCCTTATGCCTCGTGCCTGTTCCATCAGTTTGCCGGGGAGGGTTATTTGTGTTTCGCCGGTGGGGAGTATTTCCCAGCCTGTGTGGTAGCTGTTGGGGAGTCCGGGCTGTCCGTCGGTGAGTTTGAGTGTCTTTTCGCTTTTTCCGTTGTTGTGTATGGTAAGTGGTGTGCCGAAGAGCAGACTGCTGAAGTGTTCGGGGACGAGGACATATTTCTTCCAGCTTTTTATGTATTCGTCTATCTTTTCGCCCGATTCGGTGTAGGTGTTGAACTCCAATAGGGTGTGGTTGTCGGCGAGGCGGTGGAGATAGGTGTGTATCTTCTCTTCGGGTACTATTTTGTTGCCTTCGAGACGGGCGTAGCCTATGGTGTCGGCATAGCCTGCGCTGCGTGCAATTTCCAGGCGGGTGTATGTGAGGGCTGTGAGGATGCGGCGCACGCGGTACTCCTCCTCTTCGTGGGTGTAGCTTACTTTGTCGGCGAGTTTTTGGTAGAATGTGGTGAACTCTTTGGGATCGAGGTATTTTTTTTGTGTCTCTTCTATGCCGCTGTACCAGCTGATGGCTTTTCCTGGTTTGTCAAAGGCTTCCATCAGTCGCAGATAGTACTCTTTGCATATTTCGCTTGAGGTGCTGTAGCGGCGTGTGAAGTGGTCGTCGATGAGTTCTTCAAGCGGTGCATCGGGGTTTATCATCAGAGCTGCGAGTATGCAGGTGTGTGTGTGCTGGAAGGTGGAGTAGTCGTATCCGCTGCCGTTGAGGAAGATGCCTTTTATGCCGAGTTCCCTATAGGTTTGCAGGCGTTTCTGCATGGTGCTGAGGACGGGGAAGGGGGTGAGGTAGTCGTCGAAGTTGTTTATGTAGTCCCAGATGTATATGTTGGCTGTCTTTTTCTGCCATTTGCTTATGGTGCTGCGGAATTTTGTCGCTGCTTTGTCGTCGATGGATGTGCATAGCGGCCATTCGATTGCACTGACGAAGACTCCGCAGTTGTCGGGGAGCTCTGTTTTGCAGGCTTCTCGGGTGGTGCGGTAGGCGAGGGTGAAGAATTGGTGTGTGGGGAATTGTATGGCCAGACGGCGGAGCATGCCTGTTGCTGCGGGGGTGGCGTTTGTCTTGCTGTTGCCTGCTTTGGTACACTCAGGGCATTGGCACACTATGTCGTTGTCGTTGGGGAGAATGGCGAAGCGTTCTCCATCGCCGAAGTTGTCTGTGATATAGTTTGAGATGTGGTGGAACAGTTCGTCGGATGAGAAGCAGTATTGCTCTTTGTTTCTCTTGCCGCCGATGAGTGCGTATATCTCTTCGCTTCTCTCTTCGGGGAGGACTCTGTGCAGGTTGTGTCCCCATATTCCCCAGTCGTTCTCGATGTTGTTTGTGCAGAGGATGCCTGACATGTCTGCGTCGAGGTTGGTGGGGAGGTAGATGTCGCGGTATTCGAATGGGAATGTGGCGGTGGTGTCGTTGAAGTTGATGATTGCTGCGGGCAGGTCGGAGACTGCGAATGTGGGGGTGGTGTCGCCGGCTTTGCGCATGAATTGGTATATCAGCCAAAGCATGGTTCGTTCGTCTTTGGCTGTGAGGGTGGTTTGGTTATCCCTGTTCTTTATCTTGTAGTCGCAGTTGAGTTCGTTGTCGATGTGTATCTCTATCCTGCTGCTTTGTGTGGGAGAGGACTCGTAGTGTACGGGTGCATTTTCGCCGCCGCCTCTGCGTTGAAGATGGGTGTAGAGGTATTGTGCCCACTTTTTGTCTGTTTCGTCGTATGCGTCTTGGGGGGCTATGGTGTAGCGGCCGCCAAATGTCTCGGTGGCGGTGTTGCTGCATCCTGTGAGTGCGAATGTGACGCTCAGCAACAGAAGCAGTGCGGGGATTATTGTTTTAGAATGATAGTACGGCTTGCACATAGATGTTGTAGAGGTTTCTGAATTGTGTTCTTACTGTGTTGTCTATCAGTATTCTTTGGTCGTACAGGGTGTGCCATGTGCCCATTACTCCGAGTGCTATGTGGCTGTTGACGAGGTATTGTCCGCCGAGGCCTACGAAGGTATTGAGGTGTGAGAAGGCACCTGAGAGGGAGTAGTAGTCTATCAGGGTGAGTTCGGGGGCTGTTCCTACGCCGCCCATTGCTTCTATGAAGGTGCGGTTGTCCTCAAGGGGCAGGTAGCGTGTTCTGAGGTTTATGTTGTAGTAGGGCTTGTTGTCGAGGATAATTCCTTGTATGTTTCCGCTCAGTCGGAAGGCTTCTATGGTTTTTGCTGCACCGAGGGTGGCGTTTATAAGGTTGTCTTTGCTTGTGGGCAGTTGGCGGTATCCCAATCCGGCTTCTGCTTCCCAGTCGTTCTTGAAATGGCGGGTGGCAGAGAGGTTTGCCATGAGTTTGGGGAAGTAGAGGTGGCCCCATCCTATGCTTGCCGCGCCTGTCCATTTGTCGTTGAAGGTGTAGGATACACCGCCGATAAGTTGTATGCCGGTTCCGCCGCTGTCGCCGTCGGCTGCTTTCAGGGCTGTCGAGTCGGCGAGCACTTCGCCGCTGAAGAGGCTGCCGTTGCGGCCTGAGTAGTTGAGGCGGCCCATGTATGCGATTTTTTCTCTCTTGTGGGTGTAGCCTACGGTGGCAACGCCTGAGATTACATCGTATTCGCTGTAGCGTGACTGGATGTATTCGAAGTCGAGTATGTTTTTATAGGTCTTGTGTTGGAGACCTTTCATGTGGCTCAGGTAGTCGGCCTCTTCGAGTGCCGAGGGCTCGTGGTAGCGTTGGTAGTGGTAGGCCGAGTCGTATTTGTGGTCTCTTTCGTATATGATGCCTTTGGTGTATTTGAGCTCTTTGTTGCTCATGTTGTAGACGATGGCGGTGTCGAGCACTGTTATTGCTTCGTCGTGCTGTTTTTCTTTGGATAGGGCGAGAGCGAATTGTATGCTGCTGCCTGAGAAGGCATTGATGAGGTCTTTATCGCCGGGGTATTCGTCGAGTTTGGCGTAGAGCATGGCGGTGGACTCGTCGTGGCGTCCTTCCTTGTCCATGAGGATGGATTCCTTGATTATGAAGTTGAGGTCGTCGGGGTAGAGCTCGCGTCCGCGTTGCACGTATTGTGCAAAACTCTGGTCGTCGCCAAGCAGGTTGGAGAGGTTGGCGGCGTACATCAGTCCGAGGTGGTTGCGGGGGCTGAGGTGCAGAAGTGTCTGTGTGGTGGAGTAGGCTCTTTTATAGAGTCCCTGCTCGGTCATGAGTTTTATGTGGGGGATAGCTATCTCTTCGTAGCTGACAATCAGTTTGTTTCTTGCTGCGGTGTCGGTCTGTGCGCTGATGGCTGCCGCGTACATGGCGAGGGATTTTTCTGTTTCGCCTCTTTTGTGGAGCAGTTGTGCGCGTTTGTCGGTTATTTCTGTTTCGTCGAGGTCGCTTTGCAACAGGGTAAGCAGGCTATCGGCCTTGTCGTAGTTTGCCAGTTGGGTGTGGCAGGTGAGCAGGCGCAGACGGGCTGTGGTGATGATGTCTGTGTCTGTGTGGGCGGTTGCTGCGAATGTGAGGTAGGGCAGAGCCTCCTTGTATTGTTCTCTGAAGAGCATATCCTCGGCATAGGCCATCTTGCGCAGACAGAGTGCGTAGGTGATGTCGTAGTCGCCGGGGTGTGCTGCGTAGAGTCTTTCGAGTACGGCGGTTGCTTCTCTCTCTCTTCCGAGACGGTTGAGTAGTTCGTATTCTTTAGTGAGGATGTTCTTGTTGTTGGGGCCGTAGTGTTTCTTTGATTCGGCTATGTAGTAGAGTGCATCCTGGTCGTATCCGCGGGAGATGGAGGTGTTGAGCAGGTAGCGTAGTGCTTCGCGGTCGCTTTTGCTGCGTTCGTACATCATGCCGTAGAGGATGTATGGGTCGCGCTGGTGTTCGAGACGGGCAGCTTCGGAGAGAAGTTCGCGGTATAGTTTCTGCACCTCAGGGGAGTTGTAGTTTGACTTCATTGTAGCGTTGACCATTGCGATGGCTTCGTTGTGGCGGCCGAGTTCGGAGAGTAGGCTTGCTTTCTTGCGCAACATGGGTATGTTGCCGGGGTTGTCGGCGAGTGCTTCGCTGGCTTGCAGTACGGCCTGTTCGTTGTTACCTATCTTTATGTAGTAATTGACGAGCGCCATCTGGTACTCTTCGTTGTGCGGGTTTATCTTGACCATTTCGACGAGTGTTTCAAAGGCGCGTCGGCTGTCGTTGCTGTTGCGGTAGTTGAAATAGCTCTCTTCGAGGGCAATGAAGTAATCATCCTTGAGGGCTTGGTCGTTCGGGTAGATATGTTGCAGGCGTTTGAAGAGTCTGTTGGCTTCGGTCATGTTGCCTTGTTTGTAGTAAAGGTCTATCTTGCGTCGCCACAGTCCACGCCAATAGGGGTTTACTTCGAGCAACTCGTTTACGTAGCAGATGGCGCTGGAGTAGTTGCCGGTAATCTCTTCTACGGTTATGAGCAGTTGTTTGGCATCCACATTGTTATAATCGCCGTCGAGCGATTTTATAAGGTGGTAGCGCGAACGGTCGTAGTTCCTTTGATGGAACCAGTATTTGCCGGCGAGCATGTGAAGGGTGGACTCGTCGGGGTAGATGCGGAGACCTTTGTCGATGACATCTTTGCCGGCTTTCCACTGTTCGCGTTCGAAGAGGTCGCTTGCAATGTCGCTGTAGTAGGCGGGTATGTTGTAGTCGTCGATTTTGCCTTGTCCCCAAAGGGTTGTCGTGAATATGAGTGCCAAAAGCGTTGTTGTGATTGCTTTTGTTATGTGGGTTGCGGTTTTCTTCATCTGTGTGTTTTGGTTTTATGCTTTGTTTGCTTCGGTTGTGCCGCCGGCTTCTTGTGGTGCGGGGGTTTGTCCTTTCTTCTTCTTGACGCCTTGTCGTGTCATTTCGCCCCATTTGAAGTCTTTTGAGGTGAGGAAGCTTATATATCCTTTGAGTGAGAAGAATACTGTCAGGGGGTGATATAGTATCGACTCGAACAGTGATGCGACAATGAGCAACAGATAGGAGCGTTTCTTGTTGTATGTGCATCCTGCGAGATTGTCGTTTACTATTGTCATTACGTTTACCAACTGTGAGAAGGTGTAAACGGTGAACATCAGCAACCAGAAGGTGCTCCAGTTGAGGCTGTTTGTAAGTATCAGTATTAGTATTACGATGAGTCCGAGGGCTTCAAGTATGGGACCCATGAACTCGAATATTAGTATGTAGGGGAGGGTGAACATTCCGTACACTCCGTAGCGACGCTTGAAGAGGAGGTCGAAGTAGAGGTTGTATACCTGAAAAAGTCCTCGTCCCCAACGGGTACGTTGACGGTTGAGGATTTTCAGTGTTCCGGGACCTTCTGTCCAGCAACATGTGGCAGGTACCTGTGTTATGCAGAAGGGTGTTTTCGTGTTGTACATGTATGCCGACATACGTGCAATCATGTCCATGTCCTCTGCCATTGAATCTGCGTGGTAGCCGCCCACCTTGATGGCTATGTCTTTGTCAAATAGTCCGAATCCGCCTGATACGTTTGGCATTCCTCCGATTGCAGCCCACCATGTCTTTCCGACAAGGAAGGAGCGCATGTATTCGAGTTCCTGGAAGAGGGGAATGGGACTTAATGGGGGACGGATGTTGGTCAGTCGGCCTTCGGATATTTCGCAACCGTTTGCCATGCGCATGGTGGCGCTCACGGCTATCACCCGTTTCTTTGAGGTGAGCACATCCCATATCAAGTGGTAGAGACCGTCCTGTGCGAGGATGCAGTCCACATCGGTACAGACAAAGTAGGGGTATTTGGCTACGTTGACACCGGCATTGGATGCGTCGGCTTTTGTTCCTCCGTTGGTCTTGTCCACCACTACCAGTTTATCGTACTTGGGGTTGGTGCTCTTGAACAGGCGTTTGTAGGGCTTGGTCTTTATCTGCTCCACGTAGTTGTAGGGGACTTCTACAAGTTCGAAATTCTCGATGAGGATTTCGAGTGTCTTGTCCTTCGAGCCGTCGTTGACGATGACAATCTCGAATTTGGGATAGTCGAGACTGAGCATTGAGTTTACGTTGTCTACTACGGTCTTCTCTTCGTTGTAGGCGGGTGCGACGATGGAGACGCCGGGGGTGTGGGGCGACTCCTTTAGCATTCGCTTGATGTAGTTGATGGAGTAGGTGCGCTTTCTGTTGAGGATGGAGAAGAAAGCGGTTATTGCCATTGCAAGATAGCACAGTGCGAGGGCTGCACTGTAGAATATCATGTAGTAGTTGAATATGTCGAAAAACCAGTTGTTCATAGTTCGTATGCTCTGTCGTTGGTCAGTGGATCCTGTATATGTTTGAATTGCAATTTGTCTTTGGCATCGCAGCAGGCTTCGAGCTGCTTGAATACTGCCTGCCCCTGTGGCCCGTAGTTGTAGAGGGCGTTCAGAAGTGTCATGCTGGTGTTTATGTCTTTGGAGTCGGTGTATTTCTCTTTCAGAAATTCCACTACTTTGGGGTTGCCTGTGCCGAGCTCCATCAGGGCTATTGCTATGCTGCGCTTCACGAATTCTTTTTCTTTGTTGTAGACCTGCATCAGTTCTTCTTCCATTGCTGTGTATTTGAACTTGCCGAGTGTGCGCAGTATCATGCCGCGGACTTCGTTGTCGTCCGTAGTTTTGAATATTTCGTAGAGACGGGGGGCGTCCTCGCGTTTGTCAAACAGTTCTATCTCTTTTATGCAGAATAGTTTCAGGCTGTTTGTGGGCTGGGGTATGCGCATCCAGTTGATGTAGTCGGGCATGGACATGTTGTTCTTGTGCCTGTATTCGAGGATGTAGTGCAACGAGGGGGCATCGCTGTTGAAGAAGAGGAAGTTGGGGTCTTCTTCGAAGAAACGGAAGGGGGCGTTCTGTGCCGAGTAGATGTAGGCGTAGCGTGCTGCCTTTTTTAGGTTGTGGTTGCGGTCGTACACATATTGCACCGATTGTGAACTTCGTACGCGGCAGTCGAGTGTCTGCACCATGCGGAAGGCTTCTATCTTTTTACGGACACTGCCTTTTTCTATATTGTGCTCAATCCACTCGGAGATGTGGAAGGTTTCGAGCAGCAGGTTGTAGTTGTGGCGGTTGATGTTGCCGAGACCGAGGGTTTCTATCTTTTCTATGATAAGGGTGCAGATGGCTTCGCGCTCTTTGTCTTTGAATTTTTTGTTCTTCTGCAGGCCCAAGCGTTCTTCCCTGATTTCTATTTCGTCTATTTCCTTTTCGTCGAGCAGTATGTTGTCGATGATTTTGCCGTAGCGGTCGTGCATTTTCCTTACCCGGCGTTCACGGAATATTTGCAGGTAGTTGTTGTAGGTCAATATTATGATTGATACTACGAATCCTGTCAGACAGAAGGTGAGCAGGATAGCACAGATTCTTATCATCAATGAGAATTCGATGTACTTGTAGTATATTACCAGCAGGTAGTAGAGGTAGTAGTCCCACCCTTGAAGCATATATAGTTCTTCGCCCATTATCTATTGCTTTTATTCTTAAATTTATAATACAAGGCTGTGCCTTTTCAGGTGCACAGCCTTGTGTGTTATTTTGTTGATACTTTGTTGTTTATGCGCATGCCGATGTGCGAAGATGGTGAGGTCTTCGTGCTTGTGGATGTGTATGTCGTAACGTATACCATTTTATACTTTTTATAAATAATTTTCAAAATTAGTATTTGTGTTTTAATTATAAAAAAGATTTTAATATTTTAACTAAACATTTTTGAACAAAAAGTGGTGTGTGTTTGTTTGTAAGAGTTTCCTTTTTTGTATCTTCGCGCAAATTTTTTTTGTAATGAAGAATTTGTATCTTTTCTTGTTATGCCTGTTTCTCTCCGGTGTTGGGGCGAAAGGACAGGTCTTTGTTTCGCGTGCAAGCAGGGTGGCGCTGAATGGTGTGCCTGCCGTGTGCGACAGTGTTTCGCGTAAAATGTATTTTTCTTTGGGCGCAGAACTGTTTGCTGCTGCTTCT
>SUXT01000077.1 GCA_015060835.1 Bacteroidales bacterium | reverse complement strand
CTTTGGAAAGCTAAAGCTTTCGTCGTCGCAAACATTGCTTATTACGCAATGTCCCCTTTAAGGGCAGGAGCTTTTTAGAATAGTTTTTTATCCATTGAAGGATGGGGTTGTACTTTTTAGGTATAATGTCGCATAATCATTTAATGTAATTATGCAGGATTCACACTATTTTGCCGGATTGTTTTTCAGCCACTCTGTCGCTGCTTTCTTGTCGAAAAACAGCAGGAATGTGTCGGGGTTGGGCAGGTGGAGTGCTACCTTGAATATATCCTGATGTTTCTGTACGCAGGGGATAAGGTAGCGGTATGTGGAGCCGAAGCCTAACTGTTCGAGCAGTACATAATCGACCTTTTTATCGAGCATTCCCTGTATCATCTTTGCGTCGTCCTCTGTCTCAAGGTAGTGTACACCGCGCAGTCCTGAGGTGGCATACAGCAGTTCAGGCTTGCGTGAGCATACTATCGCATTCTTGTTTTTCTGTGCGAGTGCCTTGCCCAGTGCAAAGAAGTTGTTGAATTGTGGAGGGAATTTCTGCACTGCAATAGCATGCAGGTCGCCCATGGTGTGCTTGTTGCCTTTGCTCTCCTGCATGAATGGCGGGAGGAAGAGTATAAGCAAAATCCACGGTGAAAAGGCGGTTTTTAGCGATTTTTGTGTTACTGTTTCGCCCAATTTCCACAATCCTACGAAGAGTGCCATTGTCAGGAAAGGAGTTGCTGATGTTAGATAGCGGTACTGGCTGGGCACGTTGAAAAGAGAGATTATGCCTATAGTGCCGCAGAGGTAGAAGAAGAGCGGCCAGCGCAGTTTGCCCATGTTCCAGAAGCCGTAGAGGACAACTGCCAACAGTGCAAGGGCAAAAATCCATAGCAACACTCCCGGTGCCTCTTCGTAGTTTACAGGCACAAAGGGAATGATGCTTTCGGGCATTGCCTGCACAATGAGCATCTTGGTGGTCGAAAAGATATTTGTGAAGTCAATCTGACTCACATAGCGCGATTGGTTGAGTCCCAACAGTGAATTGCGCAGCATCCACGGTGCGTATCCGAGGGCAAATGCGGCGGCAACGGCTGCCGACAGCCCGAAACGGCGCATAGCAAGGAATCCCAGCACGAAGCCTGCAACGACTGCGATTGCTTGTGTGCGTATGTAGTAGGAGAATGCTATGAGTGCAAGCAGCAGATAGAACTGCGGCATGCGCCACAGAGAGCGCTCTTTTTCCTTCTCCATGATACCCTGAAATAGCCAGAAGATAAGGGCTATGCAACAGAAGCAGGCTGCTTCGCTCATCATCATGGTGGTAAATTCGAGCAGGTGTGGGGTTATGAGTACTGCCACGCAGGCAAGGAATGCCAACGGGCGCTTGAATCCGGCGCGTACTATTGTGGAGAAAAGTAGCAACACACCTGTCAACAGGAATATGCCGTTGAGTATCTTCTGTGCAACAATACTGTCGGTAACCATTCTCAGCGGTGTCATCAGCAGTGGGTAGCCGGGAGGGAAATTGGTCGTTGGGTTGCCGAACATATCTGCGTATCCGGCGCCTTTGGCCAGCGAGGTGGCATTGGCAAAATAGTAGCAGTTGTCGCCATTGAGGTTCAGCTTGCTGTCGAATATGTAGCTGAACGATATTACGAAGATGGCGGCGAGGGTTGCCATCCACAATAGATTTTTGGATTTTAGCAATTCTTTCATTCTTGTTTTTTTATGTGAGTTCATAAAAATCCCTTTGCGATGATTGGAACTCCCTCCGTCGCTTTGCTCCTCGTCCCTCTTCAAGAGGGACAGTTTTTTTAGTTACTTTTCTGAAGACGGAGGAGTTCAAAACATTAGCAGAATAAAAATTTACCGGACACCAATGTTTTTATATGTGTCCATAAGAATTGTTTATGAACAATGAGGTTGTGCCAATATATTGACACAACCTCTCTGTTGTTTGTGATATTTCTTATGCGTTGTGTTCGGCCTCAATCTCTTCGGGAGACATAGGCTTGTATTTTCCGAGTCGGCGTGCACCACCTTCAAATACCAACCAGTCCTCCTCGTTGCGGATGCCGCCGAAGTTGCGCCATGCGTCGAGTTTGTCGTAGCAGATGAAGTCGGTGAACTGCTTTTCGGCACGCCATTTGTCGATAAGGTCGGGGATGAAGTAGATTCCCGGCTCTACGGTGAATACGTAGCCCGGTTCAAGGGCCTTTGCCAGACGCAACGACTTGAAACCGAACTGTGTGCTCTTGCTGCGTCCCTCTTCGTAGCCTACGTTTACTTCGCCGAGGTTCTCCATGTCGTGTACATCGAGTCCCATCATGTGGCCGAGACCGTGGGGCAGGAACATGCAGGCTGCGCCGGCGCGTGCTGCCTCTTCGGGATTACCCTTCATGAGTCCGAGGTCGGTCATTCCTTTGGCAATCTCTGTGAGTACGATGTTGTGTACGTCGCGGAACTCAATGCCGGGTTTCAGTGCGTTCACGGCTGCAAGGTGAGCGGTGCGCAGGATGTTGCACACTGTGCGCTGCTGTTCGGTGAAGTGCTTGCCTACGGGCATTGTGGTTGTGAGGTCGCCTGCATAGTGCATGGCATTCTCGCAACCTGAGTCGAGCAGGAACATCTGTCCCTCTTTCAAAGGCTCTGTGCCGTATGCGTGGTTGTGCAGTGTCTGTCCGTTCACTGTAGCTATGATGGGGAACGAGAGGTCGAAATTATGCTTGGCAGCTTCGGCATGTACTATTGAAACAATCTGTGCTTCGGTTGTTCCGGGGCGTACGGCACGCATTGCGGCGCAGTGCATGTCGACAGATACGTTGATAGCCTCTTCAATCTGCTCAATCTCCTCGGCGCTCTTGTAGTTACGCTGGTTGATGACGGCGCGGATGAACTTCATAGAGGCAGCTGCCGACTGTGCGGCGGGTGCGATACCCAACAGTTCCTGCAACCACACCTGCTGCTCACCACGATAGGGGGGGAGGAAGTGTACCCTCTGTCCTTTTGCCTGTGCGTTCTTCAAGTACGTTGCCAACCGGGCCATAGGCATAGTCTCGGTGATGCCTACACGCTCGCACTTCTCCTTGATAGTGGGCTGTACGCCGGTCCATACAATGTCGTCGATGGTAAGTTCGTTGCCGAAGATAATCTCCTTGTCCTCGTCGATGTCTATGATGGCTGCAAGGCCTGCATAGTCCGATGCGAAGTAGTAGAGAAATGTAGAGTCCTGACGGAAATGATATATGTTATCAAGGTAGTTTCGGCCTATTTCGGTGTTTCCGAGGAAAAGCAGAAGGCCGCTGCCTACAGTCTGTTTGAGGACGCGGCGGCGCTCGATGTAAGTTTCTTTTGCGAACATAGTATATATATATTTAAAGGTTAATTACTTCTTTATTACCGCACGCACAATGAACCATATATGGCGCAGGATGGTGGGCAGGAGCCCGTAATGCTTTGCCATTATTTTGAAGCGTTCGATAAGCGATGCGCGGTGATGTTGCAAAGATAATCCATTTTGTAAATAATCAACAATTATAAGGTGTGTATTTACAATATCTTTTGATTCTTTCATCACACGTATGCACCAGTCGACATCTGCCGAAAGGCGATAATTGAGGTCGTACATGGGGGCTTTGTCGCGGCGGGCGAAGAATGCCTGGTGGCAGACGAGCATTCCGCGACGGAAACTGCGCCAGTCGAGTTTTTCGGGTGCTTGCAGACGGCGCATGCGCACGAAGCGGCGATTGTCATCTACCTCGGCTGTCTCGCCGTAGAGAATGTCGGGCAGTTCTGCGCCTTCTGCACAGCAGGCTGCCATCTTTTCGAGTACGTCGGGAGCGTGGAAGCTGTCGCCTGCGTTAAGGAAGCAGAGATAGTCGCCTGTGGCGCGTGCAATGCCTTTGTTCATGGCGTCGTACAGCCCCTTGTCGCGCTCGCTGACAAGGACAGCAATCTCCACTCCGCTCTTTTTTACAACCTCTACGGTGTTGTCCGACGAGCCGCCGTCGATGAGCAGAAACTCTATGTTGCGGTAGCTCTGCGCGAGGATGCTTTGCAGTGTAGGCTCTATCACCGAAGCCGCATTGTATGTTACGGTTATTATCGAGAATTTAGGCTTCTTGTTCATTGTCTTTCTTTTTGCGGCTGCGGATTATTATTGCAACAGCCATTCCTATGATTACAATTCCTACAAATATCGAACCGTAAAGCGATACCTTTGCCGAGCCGGTCATTATGTCGTCCACGCAAAGGAATTCCACCTTGTGCTTTCCTGCGGGGATGGGAAGTCCGCGCAGTATGTAGTCGGTGCGTACGGGTGCGACCTCTTTTCCGTCGATGTAAGCTCGCCATGTCTTGTAGAATACCTCGGAGAATACTGCGAAGCGGGGATTCTTGCTGTTGCTCTCGTAGATGATGTTTCCGGGGTTCTTGTATTCTGTCATGCGTATGTAGTCGGTGCTATCGGCGTTGTTGCAATACTCCTGCATCGAGGGGAGCGACTTTTCCCATTCGCGGTCGATGTATGCGACAGCGGTGGGGTTGAAGTTGGATATAGCCTTTATCTCCTCGTTGGGGTCGGCTACAAATTCCACTTTGTCGACAAACCAGCAGTTGCCCAATGCCTGGGGGTTGCGCTGTACCTTCTGCGCACCATTCTCGCCGGGGACTATAAGATAGCGCACGTTGAGCATGTTGATGATGTTCATGTTCAGGTCGCGGCCGCTGAAGAAGTGGTCGATAATATCCTGATAGCGGCGCAACTTTACAGGGCTGTATCCGCCGATGGACTTGTGGAAATATGATGTGCGAGAGTCGTTGAAGGTGCTCGTCGTCAGGTTGAACACTCTGAAGTTGGGGTGTTTGTCGGCGAGTATCTGCTTGTCGGCTGCGGTGGGCAATATCTCTGTACTCTTCTGCTTGGGCATGAAGGCATCCCATGAGAGGAATCGCTTGTCTACCGTCCACAGGTCGGCGAAGATGAGCAGTGTAAGTGCTGCCATCAGATAGCCGAATTTAAGGCTCTTGGCCTTCAGATAGGCAAGGATGAGCGCAAAGGCGAGCGCTATGAAGAGGAACGACCTCCATGCGTCGCTTGTGAGCATTGAAGCACGGTCGGCACGCAGGGTGCTGATGAGCAGTTCGGGCATCTGTGCATCTGTTGCTCCGCGGAAGTCGAACATTGCTCCACCGAAGAGGGCAAAAATAAGTGATAAACCTCCGGTGATTCCTGCCGACCAGCAGAGGGCTGCGAGGATGCCCTTGTCGTTACCTGCCTTGTGGCGGTCAACAATCTCCTTGAGTGCAAGGATACCGAGCGTTACCATTGTCAGCGAGGCTATTACAAGCGACATTGAGGGTGCGCGGAACTTGTTGTAGAGCGGCAGATGGTAGAATAGAAATTCGTTTACCAGCGGGAAATATTTTCCCCATGCCATCACAATCGACAGTATGGTAGCTGCGAGTAACCACCACTTTTCGCGTCCCTTAACAAGGAATAGTCCCAGTACGAATAGGAAGCATACGATTGCACCCACATACACCGGTCCGGATGTGAAGGGCTGCGGTCCCCAATAGGTGGGCAGATGCTTTACAAGGTTGCGTGCCTGAGCAGCGCCATAGTTGCGGCTCACTGTCTTGTATGTCTCTGAATCTTCGCCGAGATTGTAATGCGAACTTGCGCCGTAGAGGTTGGGCACAAGCAGTGTGAATGTCTCGCCTATGCCGTAGCTCCATTGGTAGGCGTAGTCTATTTCGAGTCCCGAACTCTGTTTGCCCTCCTGCTTGAGCACTGCACCACCGCGCATCGACTCCTTTGCATAGTCGGCCGAGGGGACAAGCTGTCCTATGGCGGGGATTACAGCGAGTATGGCAGCGATGACAAGCACTCCTGTGGCTTTAAGATAGTTTTTCAACTCTCCCTCTCTTATTGCATATACAAGATAGACAATTGCGAGGATAATCAGTGCAAGCAACAGATAGTAACTTATCTGCTGGTGGCTCCAATAGATGTTCAATCCTGAGAATATGAGAGTTATCAGTGCGCCCCACAGCAGTTTGCCACGGTAGCACATTATCACACCTCCGATGATGGGCGCCATTGTCGCCATCACAAGGCTCTTGTTCATGTGTCCCGCCTCTATGATGATGAAGTTGTAGGAGCAGAGCGTGTAGGCTACCGAGCCTGCAAAACTGAGCCACGAACGGCACCCTATCGACAGCAGGAAGATGTAGAAGCATACAAAGGTAAGGAATATCGAACCTATGTGTCGGCGCGATGCTCCGAACATACTCAGTGTGAGTACCTTCTCAAAGGCCTTGAATACATTTACCGGTTGCGGCGAGAATGTGTAGTTCGACGGCATTCCCGAAAACATTGCGTTCGACCAGTAGGCATAGTCGCCCGTTGCTTCGTGGTAGTCGCGCAGATCCTTGCCCCATCCTTGCGAATTTATCGCGTCGGTCTGCATGAGGTCTTTGCCCTGAAAGACCGGCCCGAAGTAGAGGGCTGTCATTACAAAGAATGCGAAAATGGCGGCTATATGAGGCAGCCATTGTTTAAAATTGATTGATTTCATCGTATGTTTTTATTTTTCAATATTTTTTCGATTGTAGTGCGCAGACGCTCTTCGTAGAGGTCGAGCGAGTAGTTTTTTCTTACGTGGCTGTTCAGCCGTCGGCACTTTTCCAACAGTTCGTCGGCGGGAAGTGTGGCTGCCGACAATATTGCCTCTTCGAATGATGCGTAGTCGACGGTGGGCACCTCGCTGCCATATTCGGCAATCGCAAGACCTGTCTCGCGGCTGTAAACGGGGTAGAGCAGTCCGCAGGCAAGCACATTGAGCACTGCCACAGCTCCACTCTCCGAAAGTGAAGGGTTTATGAGTATGGCACATTCGTCGAGTATGCTTGCAAATTCTTGTGATTCAATATCTACAAATCCATGTTGCACAATGTTCGGGGCATTGTCGGCAAGGGGAGCATAGTGTTTCCAGAACTCCTTTTCTGCGCGGCTCGCTCCGCAGATGTGCAGGGTGTAATCGGGGTGCTTCAATGCAAAATCTATGGCAATGTCCAGCCCCTTGTGTATAAGGCCCGAACTTCCGAACCACAGAAGGTTTTTGCGACAATGGTCAAAATCCTTCTCCTGTGAGGGAGTACGCACATCAAAATAGAATGCCGGCAGCGAATGGTAGCGTCCGGGGCGCTTGTCCTCCTGCTCGAACTGTGCGGCTACAGATGCGTCGCCCAAGCATATTACCGCGTCCGAAAGGTAGGCGTTATAGTAGTTCATGCCGTTGCCGGGCACATAGTGGCACGATGATAGTGCTCTGCTGCCATGCTCGGCAAAATAGGCAAGATTGCGCTCGGCGGTTACCTTGAAATTGAGAAAGGTGTGTGCCCCTACCGAGTAGAATATGCGCAACGGCTCTGTACCCGATGCAAAGGAGCGTGCGTATGCCGTAGAGGTTATTCCGTAAACTACACTGTAAGGGGTGTAATCTATACGGTCGTTGTCGCGCGAGGCGCAATCGACGCTGTATCCGAGACTGCGGAATGCTTTTGCCGCTGCAAGACACTCGGTGAAGTTGGAGTGCGACTTCGGCACTCGGCCGTCGAATGCTTCGGGCAGGTAGCATATAAGCACACGTTTGTCGCGTTTGTCGCCAAAGACATCCTTCACCAGCCTGCGGTTGGCGAATAGCTTCTGTACCCATGCGACTATTGTGTTGCCTATGCGGCGGCGTGCGATGGGCAGTATGCGCTTTATTTCGGAACGAGTAAACTTCATGTTATTACCTCTCTTATAGTACTTTGCGGTAAACATCGCAGGTCTGTCGCACCATTTTCCGGAGCGAAAATTCCTTTATTCGCTCTGCTCCGCGTGTGCGAAGCTCCTCGCGCAGTGTTGCCGATGATATTACCTCTTTCAGTGTGTCGTACATCGACTGCGCATTCTGCGGCTCGAAGTACATTGCTGCATCGCCTGCAACTTCGGGGAAGCAACTTGCGTTGCTCAGGCAGACGGGGCAGTTGTTCGAGAATGCTTCGAGGATGGGTATTCCGAAGCCTTCGTACAGCGAGGGAAAAACGAAGCAGAGTGCGTGGCGATAGAGCGATGCCATTTCTGCATCGTTGGCTGCAATGTGCACTATGCTGTTTGCCACTCCCCACTTTTGCAACATTTCTCTCTCTGCGGTGCTGAAGCTGCTGCCTGTGCAGACAATCTTCAGCGTGGGGTCGAGTACCAGCAATCCGCGTATGGCCGAGAGCCACGGGAAGAAGTTTTTGTACCCCTTGCGTTCGCCTACATAGAGTATGTAGCGGTCGAACAGCTGTGGGGCGGCAGTCCCGCCGGGCAGGAATCCGTGGTGCACAACACTAATCTTCGACGGGTCGGTGCCGAGCAGTTCCACAATGTCGCGTTTGGTATTCTCGCTGACGGCTATTATGTGGTCGGCCTCCTTAATCAGCTTCTTCTTGTGGGGGATTGTGCGGTCGTATATAAGTACATCCTGCGGAAAGCGCTCGAAGGTCATGTCGTGTATCGTAAGCACGAATGCACGTTTGCGACTTTTAACGAAGGGCAGGAAGTAGGGGCTGTAGTATGTGGGGTGGAAAATGTCGTATCCTCCTGTCCGCAGAGCGTGCAGTGTTGCCACGCGGTTGACTATCTGGTAGATGCGGCGGCGTATGCGGTAATTCTCAGGGAACGACAATTTCCTGTATTCGCGTCCGTATGTGTTTGTTACATAATGGTTCTCGCAGAAAACCATAGGCAGTTCACCTACAAACTCGTTTGAGGGCAGATTGTAGAGCAGGTCGGCAAAGTAGCGTGTAACGCCGCCGAACCGCTGGAAGGTGAACATCTGATTATCGTAAAGAATCTTTTTCATCATTGCGAAACTTTTGTTTTACGCGTTATTATATAGTCGGCAGCCTCGCGCAGTTCTGCCGAGCGGAAGAGCAGCAGCGCGCACACATATATTGCAGCCGCCACTGCTATGCGCAGGGGTAAAAGTATGTAAATGTTCTCAACCGTCTGTGTCAGCATATATGTTGCAACCATCACAGCTGCCGACAGTGCAAAGTAGGGCAGTATGTCGCGTAGCAACATGGGCAGGGTAAGCTCAATCTCGCGGCGAACAAAGTGGTGCCACACAAAGAGCCACATGAGGTTGAGCACAACATACGAAACTATCATATTTGAAATTCCGTAGGGGCGCAATACGAAAAGCATCATTGTGAGCAGTGTGCCCTGCACGATGGTGCTCCACATGTATATGCGCGACCTGCCGCGGCTTATGAGCAGATTGGTGAAGAGCGACTGAATGGGGATGAACGCGCCCCAGATGCAGAGTATCTGCAACATCGTCGCGCTCTCTATCCACTTTTCGGTGATTGCCACAATGATAAGCTCCCTCGACACAAGCGAGAGGCCCAGCATCATGGGAAAGGCTATAAAGGCAGTGAAGCGTATCATCTTGCGAAGCACGTGCAGTTGTCGCTCATTGTCCTCGGCCACACGCGCGAGTACCGGCTGTGCGACACCGTTGACCATTCCGTTTACAGTCTCGCTGCCCATCATGTTCCATTCGTTGGCTTTGGTGTAGTTGCCTACATCGGCGCGGGTGTAGTAGCCGTTGCCGCCAAGTATCACCGAGAATATGTTGCAGTTGATGCGCAGGAACAGATTGGTTACAAGCAGACGGTAGCTGAATGCGAACAGATAGCGCAAGGGTGCGAAATTCACACGCCACGTTGGGCGCCACGGCGACCACCACCAATAGCATAGCGAGCGCACAAGCACATAGAGTATGCCCTGTGTGGCTATTCCCCAATAGGAGTATCCGCTCATGGCCATTGCCACTCCCACGCTTCCCGACACGATTATAGAGAGCATCAGGGCGATGGACTTCTGCTTCACCTTAAGCTCGCGGAACAGATAGGCCGACGGTGCAATACCGAAGCCTGCCACCACAAAGCCTAAGAACGAGTAGCGTGCAAGCGGCACAAGTACTGGCTCTCTGAAGTAGTCGGCTATCAGCGGGGCGGCAAAGTACAGCCCCACATAGAGCAGCAATGAACTTATCACATTGAACCAGAAGACTGCATTGTAGTCGTCGTGGTCCACCTGCTTGCGGTTGGCAAGGGCTGCCACGAATCCGCTCTCCTGCAACGAGCCGGCGATGGCAGAAAAAATGGCCAACATCCCTATGGGCCCGTAGTCGTCGGGTCCGAGGATGTTGGCCAAAAATATACCGAAAAAGAGGTTCAGCATCTGACAAACGGCATTGCTCATGCCTCCCCAAAGGAATCCTTTGGCGGTGGCGGCTTTAAGATTGCCCTTGAGATTGCCGTCGTCCTTCTGCATGGTAGGGTGTTATTTTACCTCGCTGCCGGGTTTCGCCTCGGGCGAAACTGTGAGTATCGAGAGTTTGCCTTCGTTGTCCTCGGCGCTGAGTATCATTCCTTGACTCTCTATGCCCTTGATGGTGCGGGGTGCAAGGTTAGCGACGAAGCATACCTGCTTGCCTACAAGCTCTTCGGGCTTGAAGTGAGCGGCGATGCCCGATACGATGGTGCGTCCTTCGAGTCCGTCGTCTATCTTGAACTGCAACAGTTTGTTGGCTTTGGGTACTTTGGTACATTCGAGTACAGTACCAACGCGGATGTCGAGCTTTGTGAAGTCGTCGAACGAAATGTTCTCGCGTATGGGGTTAGCCTTGTACTCTGCTGCCTTGTTTGCCTCTTTTGTGGCAAGCAATTTGTCTATCTGTGCCTGTATGGCGTCGTCCTCAATCTTTTCGAACAACAGGCCTACCTCGCCAAGTTCGTGGCCTGTGGGCATAAGTTCGAGGCTGCCGAGGCTGCTCCATTCGAATGTATCCATAGCCAACATTCCACGCAGCTTCTTGCTGCTGAAGGGGAGGAACGGCTCGAATGCTATTGCAAGGTTGGCAACCAACTGAAGTGAAATGTTAAGGATGGTCGCAACACGTGTAAGGTCGGTCTTTGCGAGTTTCCACGGCTCGGTCTCTGCAAGGTAGCGGTTACCGATGCGTGCGAGGTTCATGGCCTCCTTCTGTGCATCGCGGAACTTGTACTGGTCGAGCAGTTTCTCAACTTCGCCCTTGACACCTACAAACTCGTCGATGATGCCACGGTCGTAGTCGGTAAGTTCGCCTGCGGCGGGTACTTTGCCATCGAAGTATTTCTTTGTGAGAACAAGCGCGCGGTTCACAAAATTACCGTAAACGGCTACAAGCTCGTTGTTGTTGCGTGCCTGAAAGTCCTTCCATGTGAAGTTGTTGTCTTTTGTCTCAGGGGCATTTGCTGTGAGCACGTAGCGCAGTACATCCTGCTTGCCGGGGAAGTCGACGAGATATTCGTGCAACCATACTGCCCAGTTGCGCGAGGTTGATATCTTGTCGTCCTCAAGGTTCAGGAATTCGTTGCTGGGTACATTGTCGGGCATTACATATTTGCCGTGTGCCTTCATCATCACAGGGAAGATGATGCAGTGGAACACAATATTGTCCTTACCTATGAAGTGTACGAGGCGTGTATCCTCATTCTGCCACCAGTTTTCCCATGTGCCCCACTTTTCGGGCTCCTTGTCGCACAGTTCCTTTGTGTTTGATATGTAGCCGATGGGGGCATCGAACCACACATAAAGCACCTTGCCGTCTGCACCTTCAACGGGTACGGGGATACCCCAGTCGAGGTCGCGTGTCATTGCGCGGGGCTGCAAATCCATATCCAACCACGACTTGCACTGTCCGTAAACATTGGGACGCCACTCCTTGTGGTTTTCGAGAATCCACTCCTTGAGCCACTGCTGATATTCATTAAGAGGCAGGTACCAGTTCTTTGTCTCTTTGAGCACAGGTGTTTCGCCGGTCTCCTTCGAACGGGGGTTGATGAGTTCGGTGGGCTCCAAAGCGCGTCCGCATCCCTCCTCACACTGGTTGCCGTAGGCCTGTTTGTGGCAGTAGGGGCACTCGCCTATAACATCGCGGTCGGTAAGGAACTTGCCTGTCTTCTCGTCGAAGAACTGCTTAGTGGTCTGCTCAGTCAGTTTGCCGTCATCGTAGAGTTTGCGGAAAAATTCTGCTGCAAACTTATGGTGGATGTCCGATGTGGTGCGGCTGTATATGTCAAACGAAATGCCGAACTCCTCGAAACTGTTCTTTATGATATTGTGGTAGCGGTCAACTACATCCTGCGGTGTGATGCCCTCCTTGCGGGCACGCTGTGTAACGGGTACTCCATGCTCGTCGCTGCCGCCGATGAATATCACCTCCTGATTCTTCAGACGGAGATAGCGGGCATATATGTCTGCGGGCACATAAACACCGGCCAAGTGGCCTATGTGGATACCACCGTTGGCATAGGGCAGTGCCGATGTTATCAATGTTCTTTTGAAATTCTGTTCCATAATGGTTATATGTTTGTCTGTTTGTTCTTTGCGTGTGATTGTATTAAATTGCAAAGTTATCATTTATCTCTGGAAAAATCTAACGAATGAGGGAAAATAATGATGGCAGCACTGGTGTTCAATGACTTATGAGGACTTATGATGAAAGCC